>NZ_JBEAFH010000051.1:0-79942 GCF_040061575.1 Klebsiella sp. CB_Kp196 | reverse complement strand
TCGGGCTGTCGGTGGGGGCCAAGCTGGTGGCGGACAAGTTCCTGCAGCCGCAGACGCTGGGGATACTGGTGCTGGGGGTGATTGCGTTCTGCGTGGGGACGGCGGCGGGGGTGCTGATGGCGAAGCTGCTGAACCTGTGCAGCCGGAACAAAATCAACCCGCTGATTGGCTCGGCCGGGGTGTCGGCGGTGCCGATGGCGGCCAGGGTGTCGAACAAGGTGGGTCTGGAGTCGGACGCGCAGAACTTCCTGCTGATGCACGCGATGGGTCCGAACGTGGCGGGGGTGATTGGCTCGGCGATTGCCGCCGGGGTGATGCTCAAGTACGTGCTGGCGATGTAAAAACGCGTTGTTCCCGGCTCGCGCTGCGCTTAGCCGGGCTACCCGCCCGGACGGGCGCCGCGCGCCGCCTCCGGGAAATACCCCAGGCTACGGCGCAGAAGCCCGATCGGGTGGTACGTAAAACGTCGTATTCCTACTGGATGAGTTCTGAAATCAGTAAATCTGTGGGCCGATTCAGCGCCGTCGGCCCCTAAAAAAGAGAAAATGACCTTTTGATGTCAATTCGCCCAATGTTTGCCCGAAAAATCACGCACTGGTTTGCCCGACGTTCGTTTCAGAACCGCATCTTCCTGTTGATCCTGTTTACCTCGACAATCGTGATGCTGGCCATGTCATGGTATCTCACCAGCATTACGGAGGAACGCCTGCATTACCAGGTGGGACAGCGCGCGCTGATTCAGGCCATGCAGATCTCCGCCATGCCCGAACTGGTTGACGCGGTAGAAAAGCACGATTTACCGCGCATTAAAGAACTTATCGACCCGATGCGATCGTTTTCCGACGCCACCTATATCACCGTCGGTGACGCGAAAGGCCGGCGCCTGTATCACGTGAATCCAGAGGAAATCGGTAAATCGATGGAAGGCGGAGACAGCGACGAGGCGCTGTATAACGCCAAAAGCTACGTGTCGGTGCGTAAAGGATCGCTCGGTTCGTCATTACGCGGCAAGTCGCCGATCCAGGACAGCACCGGGAAGGTGATCGGTATTGTATCGGTGGGCTACACCATCGAACAGTTAGAAAACTGGCTGAGTCTGCAAATCGGATCGCTGATGATCCCGATGGCGATCATGCTGCTTCTGCTGCTCTACTGCGCCCGGCGCTTCTCGCTGCATATCAAAAAACAGATGCTGAATATGGAACCACAGCAGCTCTCACAGCTGCTTATCCAGCAGAGCGTCCTGTTTGAATCGGTCTTTGAGGGGCTGATAGCTATTGACTCCCACTACCGAATTACCGCCATCAATCAAACCGCAAGGAGGCTATTAAACCTGAGCCAGCCGGAAACCATTCTGATTGGCAAAAGCATCAGCAGCGTGATCTCTCAGGAGGCATTCTTCTATGACGCGCCGCAGACAAATAAAAAAGACGAAATCGTCACTTTTAATCAGATTAAAGTGATCGCCAGCCGTATGGCCGTCACGCTTAATAACGAGCCCCAGGGCTGGGTCATTAGCTTTCGCAGTAAAGACGATATCAACACTCTGAGCCTGCAGCTCAGCCAGGTCCAGCAGTATGCGGATAACCTGCGCGCCGTACAGCACGAGCATCGCAATCTGATCTCCACCATTGCCGGGCTGCTGTTTTTAAAACGCTACGATAACGCGCTGGATCTTATTCAGCAGCAGTCTGAGAGCCACCAGAAAGTGCTCGATTTTATTGCCCGCAATTTTAAAGTGAACCACCTTGCCGGGCTGCTGATCGGCAAATATTACCGCGCCAAAGAGCTCGGATTAGAGCTGGTCTTCGATCCCGCCTGTCACGTTGAAACCCTCCCCTCTTCGCTGTCGCATAATGAATGGATCTCGATCGTCGGCAATTTGCTGGATAACGCCTACAACGCCGCCCTACGTCAGCCGGCAGGTTCAAAGCAGATCGAATGCCTGATCAACAGCGAGGGCGGCGAAGCGATCGTCGAGATCGCCGACCAGGGCTGCGGGATTGAGGAATCGCTGCGCGATCGTATTTTTGAGCGCGGCGTGACCAGCAGCGACAGCGGCGATCACGGCATCGGACTCTGGCTGGTTCGCAGCTACGTTGAGCAGGCGGGCGGCAATATCGTCGTCGATGACAACATCCCTTTTGGCACTATTTTTACCCTTTATATCCCCCTGACCCGAGATGAACACCATGGATAGCATCACCACTCTCATCGTTGAAGACGAACCTATGCTGGCGGAAATTCTGGTGGATACCATCAAGCAATTTCCCCAGTTCGAAGTCATTGGCATTGCGGATAAACTGGAAAGCGCAAAAAAGATGCTTCGCCTCTATCAGCCCCAGCTCACCCTGCTGGATAACTTCTTACCCGATGGCAAAGGACTCGATTTGATCCGCCACGCCGTCAATACTCATTATAAAGGGCGCATCATTTTCATCACCGCCGACAACCATATGGATACCATCAGCGAAGCCCTGCGGATGGGCGTTTTTGATTACCTGATTAAACCCGTTCACTATCAGCGCCTGCAGCATACGCTTGAGCGTTTTGCCCGCTATCGCAGCTCTCTTCGCTCAAGCGAGCAGGCAAGCCAGACCCATGTTGACGCCCTGTTCAATATCCAGGCAAAAGAGCACGCGGAAGCCGCAGGCTCTCCGCTGCGGGGTATTGATGAGAGCACCTTTAATCGGGTATTACAGCTCTTTGCCGATCCGGAAACGGTCCATACCGCAGACACCCTGGCCCGTATTCTCGGCAGTAGTAAAACCACCGCTCGCCGCTACCTTGAGCAGGGCGTTAAAAACGATTTCCTTGAGGCTGAAATCAGCTATGGCAAAGTCGGCAGACCGGAGCGGATTTATCACGGTAAACATCCTGCGCATATTTAAGCACCAGGAGATGCCCTGTTGATTGTGCATCTCCTTTCACTCGCTTATTCCACCGTGTAGCTGACAATAATTTGCCCTTTTTTCATCTTCACCTGGGAAATGACGACTTTACCCAGTTCGGACAGGCTGGCCACGTGCGTCCCACCGCAGGGATAGCTCTGCATGTCGCCGAACCCGACCTTGCGCAGGCCATCGGCAAAAGTAAGCTGACGCGGTAAATTGTCTGCCTGCCAGGCCTCAACTTTTTCCAGCAGCGCGCTGGCCTCGGGCAGCCCGCCATGCGCGCCTGGGGCAAAAATAATACGGCTTTCTCCCGGCCAGTGATGTCCTTTGATCGGCTGCCAGCCCGACAGCTCCCCGGCCTGGGCAAGCGCGTGCCCGGCGGAGTGCAGACGCGCATGCAGCCGCCGGCTCTCTGGATCGATGCGGATCGTGACCTCGCCGGCCGGCAGCGGCTGTGAAACGATATGCGCCACGCTATCGCCGCGGCTAACCACGCCCTCGACGGCGAGGCCGGCAATCCAGCCGCGATCCGCCGGCTGCCCGCCGCCCTGCGGGTGAAACAGCGTGCGATCCAGCTCAATGGCATAGCGGCCGTCGGCTTCGCTCAGGCAGTTGACGACTTGCGCAAGGCATTCCTCGGCGTCGCTGGTGTAATAAAGGCGTTCAGTCATGGTTGTCCTCCTCTCTGTCAGGACAGTATATTGATATTGCTGGCGGCGATAATCCCGCCTGACATCAACGCAATTTTGCTCCGGAAGCACAAATGAATCTGAGCCTACTGCCCGACCTCGCCCTGTTCGTACAGATTGTGGAACAGGGCAGCTTCTCCGCCGTCGCACGCCAGGCAGGCGCAACGCCTTCGGCGATCAGCCGCAGCGTCTCGCGCCTGGAGCAGGAGATGGGCTGCAAGCTGCTGCACCGCACCACGCGCAAGCTGCGCCTCAGCGATGCCGGGAAAATGGTGTATGAACATGCGCTGGAGATGCTGGAATCGGCGCGTATGGCCATGGACTCCGCCAGCAGTACCCAGGCGGTGGCGCAGGGCAAGCTCACGCTCAGCGTGCCGAAAGCCGTGGGACGGTTTGCCATTCACCCGCTGATGCTGGAATTTTTTAACCGCTACCCGAAGATCGACGTCTGTCTGCGGCTTGAGGATCGGGTTCTCGATTTTATTGATGACGGCATCGATCTAGCGCTGCGTATCACCCCTACCCCCTCGCCGGGGCTGCACGGTAAGCCTTTGATGACCATCAGCCACGTCATCTGCGCGACGCCCGGCTATCTGGAGCACTATGGAACGCCGCAAACGCCGCAGGATCTGCGCGAACATAGCTGTATCAGCCTTGGCGAGACGCCCGCCGATTCGCGCTGGAAGTTCCGCCGCGGGGAGAAAACGGAAACGATCCAGACCCACGGCCGCTACGCCGCCAACCATACGGCCGTGCGCCTTGATGCCGTGAAGCAGAATCTGGGCATCGGCAGCCTGCCGCTGTTTACCGCCCGTGAGGCGCTGGCGCGCGGCGAGATTGTGCAGGTTTTACCGGAGTGGGAGTTTATCAGCCTCTATTCCGGCCAGCTCTGGCTACTGTGGTCGGGCAATAAGCATATGCCCGCCAGAATGCGGGCGATGATTGATTATCTTAGCGAGAAGATGAAGCCGGCTTCAGGCAGCCCAGCTTTAGCGCAGCGATCGAAAACCACGGAATAAGCGGCTATGAATAAAAACGGGGATGCGATATCACCCCCGTTGATTCATCTTGATGATCAATATCGTTTACTGATGGTGGGTTGTTAAGCGTAATTTATTATAATTAATCAGGCTTCCCGCCTTAATTATCTCCCGCTCTGCTGAGGTGAGCCCCTCCATGTAAAGAGAGATCTCTTTAATGGGGCGATCGTGGCCGATCACGAACGCGGTAATCTGACGCAGATCGGTTTCCAGGGCTGACCTGATCCCCGGGATATAGATGAAGTCGCCGACCTCAAACTCCGGCAGCGCCTTCATCTGCAATGGCAGCATTCCCCAGTTAATCACGTTCGAACGATAGCGCTTCGTGGCATACTGCTGGGCAATATTTGCCAGGCCACCAAGGACTCTCTGGCAGCTGGCGGCTTGCTCTCGTGCGGAACCATCGCCGGGTTTGACCGCATAAACCATGCTGCCAATCTCCGTCTGCTCAAGCGTGACATTTTCCTGCCCCGGCAGTTGGCGGATCCGGGAAAAAACCGCCTCAAGCTGCGGATCCAGGCGACAAGGATCGTCCCCCTCGATCCGTAATTTTTCCAGCGCCGCAATCTTCTTACTACGGCCGACATAGCCCGGGTCGCGTCGCGAAAGGGTAAACTCAGCCAGCCCTAACGGATTGGAGCGAAATGATGAGGTTTCGCCTGATGGAATCAGTTCATCGGTGGTGGTCACCGGATCCATGATTTTTGAGGTCACGTTTAACAAAATATTGTCCGTCAGCTCACTCATCTCCGGCCAGTCTTTTATATTGGGGCCGTAGATCAGCGATTGCCGGGACGCTCCTTTAATAAACCCTTGATAAACACGGCTCCGATAAGGTGAAGCATCAAATTCATACTGCGGAATGTCTTCCCAGCAATCGAGCGCGGAAGCCGATGTCAGCACGCCACCATTGGCAGCCGTCGCCGCTATGGAGCGGGCATCCATCAGCGCAACGGCCGACATTTGCCCATTCCCGGGTTTGGACCCTTCCCGGTTGGGAAAATTACGCGTCGTGTGGCGAATGCTCAGTCCATTATGCATGGGCGTGTCGCCCGCACCGAAGCAGGGGCCGCAAAATGCGGTACGCATAATTGCGCCGGCGCTCAATAACGCGGTGGTCATGCCCTTTTTAGTCAGGTCCATCAACACCGGCTGGGAAGAGGGGTATATCGCGAGAGAGAAAGCGCTATCGCCGCAGGCGTGATTTTTCAAGGCATGAGCCGCTTCGACCACGTTAACATAATTTCCGCCAGCGCAGCCGGCGATGATCCCCTGCTGAATCCGCAGCTTCCCATGTTCGACTTTATCCAGCAGAGAGAGCCTGGCGCGTCCCTGGGAAATGTTATCCGCCGCAATCTCAACCTCGTGCAAAATATCCTGCAAATTCTCATTAAGCGTATCAATTTCATATACGTTGGCAGGGTGAAAAGGCAAGGCGATCATCGGCTTGATAGTGCTTAAATTCACTTCTATGCAGCCATCATAGTAGGCCATCTCTTTTGCTGAGAGCGGACAATAGTCCTGTTCCCTGCCGTGAATACGCAGGTAGTTTTTTGTCTCTTCATCCGTTTGCCAGATGGACGATAAACAGGTGGTCTCCGTGGTCATCACATCTACGCTATTCCTGAAGTCGGTAGACATTGTCGCCACCCCAGGCCCCACAAACTCCATAACTTTATTTTTCACATAACCGCGTTCGAACACTGCGCCAATTATCGCCAGGGCAATATCCTGAGGGCCAACGCCGGGCGAGGGTTTTCCTGTCAAATACACGGCGACAATCTCAGGATAATCAATATCCCAGGTCTCTCCGAGCAGTTGCTTAACCAACTCGCCGCCCCCCTCGCCAACCGCCATGGTCCCTAAAGCGCCATAGCGCGTATGGCTGTCTGAGCCCAGGATCATTTTCCCACCGCCGGCCATCATCTCGCGCATATATTGATGAATAACTGAGATATGGGGCGGGACATAAATACCGCCATATTTTTGCGCTGAGGACAAACCAAATATATGATCGTCGCTGTTGATAGTGCCGCCGACAGCGCAAAGCGAATTATGGCAATTCGTCAGAACATAGGGTAATGGAAAACGTTCCATTCCCGAGGCCTTAGCAGTCTGGATGATGCCCACAAAAGTAATATCGTGGGAGGCCATTGAATCAAATTTAATTTTTAACTGCTGTTCATTCCCTGAAGTATTATGGGCGGAGAGGATCGACCACGAGATCGTTCCCTTGCGCGCCTCATGCTTATCTAACGCGACTGACCCCTTATCAGCAGCAATAATACCGTGCTGATGTGATATATAGACTCCGTAGTCATACAATTTAATCATCACATATATCCTTAGATGTTGAAAAAACACGCCTGACATTAGCCATTCGGTAAAAATGGCTGACCGCGATTAATAAAATGGGAAGAAAACAGGCAGCAAAATAAAGCTGACAATGACCGATATCAAAATAAGCGGCAATCCAACCTTAACGTAATCGACAAATTTGTAGCCACCCGCGGAAAAAATCATCATATTAGCCGGGGTGCCCACCGGCGTTGCGTAAGCACATGAACAGCCGATAACAATCGCCATTAACACCGCCCGGGGATCGGCGCCCATAGAATGAGCAATAGACAGGCCAATCGGCATTAATAAAGCGGCGGTTGCCGTATTCGACATGAAATTGGTTAACGCGCAGGAGATTATCAATACGGCGCTCAGAAGTAAGAAAGGCGACGCCTGCTGGCCTAATAACGCGATAATTGAGCGCGCCATAATGGCGCCAGCGCCGGTGGTTTCCAGCGCTTTTGCTAATGCCAGAGTGCCGCCGAAGAGGAAAATCGTCTGCGAGTCGATAGCCTGGTAAGCCTGTTTTTCCGTAATGACCCGGGTCACAATCAACGACAATGCGCCAATTGAACCGACGATCGCAATCGGCAAACCCAGCTGTTTTTCAAAAATCATGCCCAGTACGGTCAGGATTAATACCGATAGCGCAATCACCTGCTTATATTTCGGGCATGCCTGCGCTTTAATATTATTAACACTTTGAGGCTGGGCCGCATTCGTTTTTGGCAATATGCGATAGCCGATCGTCACAAAATAGAGTATGCCGCAGGCCAGCATCGGAATGCCTAACTTAGCATATTCAAAAAACCCGAAGCGTTGACCAACCTGCTCCAGCGCCGACTGCGCGATCAGATTGCCGGGTGAGCCGATCAGCGATAAATTTCCCCCCAGCGCCGAGGCAAAGGCCAGCGGCATAAGCAAGCGCGACCGGGCATATCCTGATTTCATCGCTGCGCCAATCACCACAGGAATGAGGACCGCCGCCGTGCCGGTATTGGATAGCAGCCCGGAAAGCGTTCCGCAGACCAGCATAATGACGACTATCAGCTGCTTTTCTGTCCTGGCGTAGCGTGTAACCATACTACCAATTTTATCCGTCACCCCGGTTTCGAATAAGGCGCCGCCAACCACAAACATAGCCACAAACAAAATCACATTTTGATTAATAAAACCGGCAAAAGCCGTTTTGACATCAAAAACCCCGGTCACCACCAGAGTAATACAAACAATCATGGCCGTTACCGCTAAAGGTATTTTTTCCCAAACAAACATGACAATAGAAAAAACCAATAACGACAACGTAATCGTAACTGGAGACATAAATATATCGCACCTCACCTTGCTAAAAGGCTATGTTTTCTTAATAAGAGGACTTCCCCCCGGGCATCAGAGGATGCCCGGGCAAACCTTCATCTCCTTAAAGATTATTTAAATTACTCCCCAGGCGATTAACATCTCCCACCACCATACCCCGAGGGTGATTTGCAGAATAAAAGTCAGCAATGCTAATATCCCACCAATAATCCACCATGATTTGATATCATTATAGCCAACGCCAAAAATAACTGGCCCTGCCGCACCGCCGTAGTGGGTTACCATGCCACCATAAGAGTTGCTGAATAATAGCGCGAGCGCGGTGAGCATTATCGGTGCGCCAGAAACATTCGCCAGCATGGCAAAGACCGGTACCATCGCGACAATATAAGCACTCCCTGACGCGAAGAAATAACGAACCAATATGCTCAGTGCGACAATCACAATAAAAGCGACATTGCCGTGGCCATCAAAGGAAATATTATTTTTAAGCGCCTCTGCTAGCCATACGAAAAATCCAACCTTAGAGAGCAATGAGCTTAAACCAATAATCCCCCCGTACCAGATGAGCGTATTCCATCCTCCTTTATTCTTAATCACGTCATCCCAGGTGACGATTTTCAATACCAGCATCAGCGCCATTACGCAGATCGCAACGGTAGACTCATTGACCCCCAGGGCGCTGCTGAATACCCAACCGCCGAGCGCAAGAACAAAAAGGCAAGAGAGCATCTTTTCCCGCACCGTCATGGGCCCCAAAGCGTCTATGCCTGTCTGAGCAATCTTTTTATTATCAACCCGCTTTAATTCTGGCGGATACAGCTTGTAGGTAATCAGCGGCGTCAGCAGCAACATAATAATGCCAGGTAGTCCTGCGGCCAGCGCCCAACCTCCCCAGCTCAATTTTATGTGGCAAATATCTTCGATCATTTTCAGCGCGAGGATATTCCCGGCCATGGCGGTGAAGAACATGTAGCTGGTCGTTTTAGTGACCATATAGATGTTCAGCATGAGGTAATGGCCCACGCGCTTCGCGCTCCGCTCCGGCTCTGACCCTAAGGCGACGGCGACGCTATTGATTATGGGTAAGACGATGCCGCCAGCGCGGGCCGTATTCGACGGCGTGGCGGGCGCCAGAATCAGGTCAAGAAAAGCGGTAACATAGCCAAGGCCCAACGTCGTGCTGCCAATCTTGCCGATAAGAATATAAGCAATTCTTTTACCCAATCCGGTAATCACAAATGCCGCGCTCAGGGTAAATGCAGAAAAGACTAACCAGGTGGTACCTGATGAGTATCCGCTTAATACGCTGGCGGCTTTTATCGAACCGTCACCCAAATTGCCCACAATCACCATTGATGCCGCAACGGCGATCAGCAATACCACGGGTTCAGAAAACGGTTTAATTACTAAACCTACAATCGCTGCCAGATAGATACCGGATAATACCCAGGCAAGTGTTGATAATCCTTCCGGCGCCGGGCATAAACTGATGAGTAACGGTATTGCTATAATAACAAGCAGCTTCCATAATTTATTATTTTGCATTTCCATTCCTTACCTGCACTCAATATTTGAGGATGCTTGTTGAACGTATTCACATGCCTCCCCTCTCCTCTTCTACGGTGGATTGATAGATAATCGGAGGGTGGATATTTATTCGGGGATGTAAACCGTTCCTGAAAGGATTTTCCGCGCGGTACGTATAACCGATGCCCGAATATCCTCCGGGCGCTCAGCAGTATGACTTAAATCGACGTCGATCCCCCCGCTGGGGTGTTCGACCGTAATAACGCCATCGCCCGATAGCTTCGTCAGTTCATTCGCAATAGTGCCTGGAATAACACATGCGCTTGCCAGACCGATAGCGCCGGTAATCGCCAGCGATTTATGACAGTTATGCGGCATAAAATAACGTACATTTATCGTTCCGCCGCTTAGCCCCGGAGAAATCAGAACCGGTTTAGGGATAACCATATTGCTCACATCCCCAAACCCCATCGCCTTCCCGGCCTGACGGCGAATAGATTCCAGCGATTTGAGTAAGGCTGTATCCCGATCTAATTCGCTGGCAGATTCATATCCGGTTTTTCCCAGACTCTGGGCCGGGATCACCACCATAGGCATCGCCATATCAATACAGGTCACTCGCACATTATCAAAAACTTCCATACGATTGCCCGTTGGGAAAAGCTGGCCGGATTTTGCGCCCGCGGCATTCAGAAAAGTCAGCGCAACCGGCGCGGCATGGCCTGGAACGCCATCGATTTGCGTATTGCCTTCATAAATAACCTTTCCATCTGGTGTTTGAACGTCAGCGTCAACAAAGGTATTGGTGTTCACATTTCTTATACGCACTCGCGTAACAGGCGACAGCGCCTTAACCAACCCATGTTCAATGGCAAAGCCGCCAACCGCGCACAGCATATTGCCGCAGTTTGGCGTCGTATCCACCCGCCGTTCATTGACGATGACCTGAACAAACAGATAATCGATATCCGCTTTGTCGCTAAGGGATTGGCTAATAATGGCCACTTTACTGGTTTGCGGGCTCCCTCCGCCAATACCGTCAATCTCCAGCTCGTGACCGGATCCCATTATGGTTAACAAGCACTCATCACGTTTCTGAATATCCTTGGGTAAATCATCTGCTAATAGAAAGGCACCTTTTGATGTCCCTCCACGCATTAATACACAGGGAATGCTCTTCATAGCATGTTCCTTATCCGCCAGAAATAAATAGAAGAATTGAATAAAACGCCGCGTGAATTTAATTGGTTTTATGTTCTTTAAGGTTTTTATTTACTTAATTAACGGCCAGATAAATCACGCCAGGTATTTTACCAATGCATTCTACTTGCAAGAATTTCGCTGGTTGATAAAATTTTGCCATAAGAGTTATTCCTGCTAAGTATTAATAAAAAAGCATGTCTGCTTAATAATGACTTGTCGTCTACTTAGAACAACGCTTATTAAACCCTACGGAGCAATAATGAAAAGTGAACTATCCGGTATGAAAGCTTTCGTCACGGTGGCAGAGCTTGGCTCATTTAGCAAAGCCGCCGAGCAGCTCAGCCTCTCGCAGCCGGCACTCACCAAAAAGATAAAAAAAATAGAGAGTCATCTGAATATTGCGCTGTTCGAACGAACCACGCGAAAACTTTCGCTTACCCAGGCCGGAAAAATACTGCTCCCCAAGGCCAAAGCGTTGATTTCCAGTCTTGATGCGGCAATATTTAACCTCAACGATTCAACGTCTCAATTACATGATACCGTTACGCTATCTTGCATTCCGACCGCCGTATTTTACTTTTTACCGCGCGCTATCGTGCAATTTAATAAAAACTACCCCAACATCAAAGTACGAATTTATGAACAAGGTATAGAAACGTGCATGAACTCGGTACGAAAAGGCGAAGTTGATTTTGGAATAAACATGAACTTCATCACATATCCAGACATCGATTTTATCCCCCTGGTGAATGAACCTTTTGTTCTGGCCTGTCGGCAAGATCACCCTCTGGCGTGTCGAAAATTAGTCGAATGGCGGGAACTGGTGAGCCAGACCTTAATCGGCGTCAGGAAATCAAGCGGCAACCGACAGTTAATAGAGAAATGCCTGGCGGATAAGCCCTGGCGACTGGATTGGTTTTATGAAGTCAGGCATTTGTCGACCTCGCTCGGCCTTGTCGAAGCCGGACTGGGCGTCTCGGCGCTTCCCTGTCTGGCAATGCCCCATAGCGGCAATAGCACCGTCGTGAGCGTTCCGCTCGTGGAGCCGGTTATCCGGCGGACGCTTGGTATGATCCGCGTAAAGAACAGACCTCTCTCCGCGGCGGCAGAACGATTAGCTTCGCTCTTACTGCTTATGTGGACGGATGAAGCGGGCGCGCTATGGCGCAACGTCGTTGATGCCACTCACAATACCTGAGCGCCTCGCCGGCCGCTTCGTCCCCCGGTTAAGGCGCCAGGGCAATCACCTCGGCCGCCCAGCGCTGAAATCCTTCGACGTCCAGCCCCAGCGCCACCCGAGCATTTGCCGGCTGGCCCAGCCTGCCCTCGATATCAACCACCGTGGTGCCTGAGGTCCATGTGCCCTGGGTTTCTACCGCCACAAAGCACGGTTCAAGGGTAAAGAGCTGCGGGCGAACCAACCACGCAATCGCGCACAGGTCGTGCATACGCAGCCCGCTGCTCATGCTGCCGCTACGGTAGTGGCTAAACAGCGCGTGCAGCATTTTCCCGGTCTGATTCAACGTTGGCAGAGTGGCGAGGTAATCCGGCGCCAGCATCGCCTGATTGGTGACGTCCAGCCCGCACATGACGATATCCAGCCCGCTGTTGAACACTTTAGCCGCCGCTTCCGGGTCGATGGCGATGTTAAATTCCGCATTCGGCGTAAAGTTGCCGCGCCCGGCGGAGCCGCCCATGATCACCAGGCGACGAATGTTAAAGCGGCATTCCGGGTACTGGGTCAGCAGAAGCGCGATGTTGGTTAACGGGCCAATCGCCACCAGCGTCATCGGCTCCGGGGCGTGCATCAGCGCGTCGCGGATCGCCTGAAACGCCGGTTTCGCCAGCGGCTGGCGGTGATGTTCAACGAAATCGTAGCCTTCCATACCGGACTCGCCGTGCACCGAGGCGGCGTCGCGCAGAGGGCGAACCAGCGGCATCGACGCGCCCTGGGCCAGGGGAACATCGGCGTTCCAGAAATGCAGAAGCTGAAGGGCGTTGCGGGTCGTTTTCTCCACCGACACGTTGCCCGCAACCGTGGTCATCAGCTGCAGATCAAGCTCGGGGGCGAACAGCGCAGCGGCAATCGCCGCGGCGTCATCAATGCCGGGATCGGTATCCAGAATGATAGGTAAGCGCATCGTTTCTCCATAAAAAATGCCAGACGTTAAGTCTGGCATCTTCTCATACTGCGGCGGAAAAGAACTTACTCTACTTCACGGACATCTACGCGCAGCTCTTTCGGCACCTCGAAAACGATGTTCTCTTCGCGGCCTTCCAGCGGCACCGCTTCGCCGCCGCCCAGCTCCTGCAAACGCGAAATCACGTTCTGTACCAGGATATCCGGCGCCGATGCGCCCGCGGTCACGCCGACGCAATCCGCTTCTTTGACCCAGGCTTCCTGGATATCGGTCGCGTCGTCAATCAGATAGGCCGCTTTCCCCATCCGCTGCGCCAGCTCGGCAAGGCGGTTAGAGTTAGAGGAGTTCTTCGACCCCACCACCAGCACCACGTCGGCCTGCCCGGCCAGCGCGCGGACGGCTTCCTGACGGTTAGTCGTGGCGTAGCAGATATCATCTTTACGCGGCCCGACGATTTTCGGGAAGCGCTCGCGCAGAGCGTCAATCACGTCGGAGGTATCGTCGACGGAGAGCGTCGTCTGGGTCATAAACGACAGCTTAGCGTCGTTTTTCACGTCCAGCGTCCAGACATCGTCCGGCGATTCCACCAGGTACATCCCCCCCTGCGGGTTGCTGTACTGCCCCATGGTGCCTTCAACTTCCGGGTGACCGGCGTGGCCAATCAGAATGGACTCTTCGCCGCGGCGGCTGGCGCGGGCGACTTCCATATGCACTTTAGTCACCAGCGGGCAGGTGGCGTCAAAAACCGTCAAATCGCGGCTTTTCGCCTCGTTGCGAACGGCCTGAGAGACGCCGTGGGCGGAGAAAATCAGGATGGCGCCGTCCGGCACTTCGCTAATCTGCTCGATAAAAATAGCGCCGCGTTGACGCAGGCTGTCGACAACATAGCGGTTGTGCACGACTTCATGACGCACGTAGATCGGCGCGCCGTATAGCGTCAGCGCGTTTTCAACAATGCTGATAGCGCGGTCAACGCCTGCGCAGAAGCCGCGCGGGTTAGCCAACAGAATCTGCATTTTACCCCTCCAGCGCCGGATCGATCTCCAGCACTTCAACATCAAAATGAACGGTACGCCCGGCCAGCGGATGATTGAAATCAACGGTGATCGAATCGCCGTTCACTTCGCGGATCACGCCGGGCATTTCGCTGCCATCCATTGCGGTAAAGAGCATTATCGCGCCGGCTTCCGGCTCGCCCGCGTCGATAAACTCCCGGCGCGAGAAATATTGAATCAGGTCCGGGCTCGGTACGCCAAACGCAGCGTCCGGCTCCAGCGAAAAGGTGGTTTTATCCCCTTCTTTCAGCCCCAGCAGATGCTGTTCAAGACCTTCAGAAAGCGAGGTATCGCCCAGGCGAAAGAGCGCGGGTTTACCGTTATTGCGGGTTGACTCTGCGGTGGAGCCATCGTCGAGCTTTAAGGTGAAGTGCACCAGCACCGCACTGTTGCTCTGTACTGATTTAGACATGCAGGTTGCTCACTTGTTTTGCCCGGCGGCGCCGCCGCCGGGCGAGTTTGTTACGCCTGTTTCTTCGCAGCCGCGTTCGGTAAGAAGCCTTCCAGCACAATCAGCGCCGCGCCGATGCAGATAGCGGTATCGGCGAGGTTGAAGGTGGCGAAGTGCCAGTTCCCAACGTAGAAATCGATCATATCGACGACAAAACCATGCCACAGCCTGTCGAATAAATTCCCCAGCGCGCCGCCAATAATCAGGGCGTAGGCAATATTATTCAGCTTTTGCGTCGCCTTAGAACGATACATCAGCACCGCAAGGATCACGCAGATACCGATAGCGATACCGGCGAAGAACCAGCGCTGCCAGCCGCCGCTGTCGGCGAGGAAGCTAAAAGCCGCGCCATAGTTGCGCGCATAGTGCAGATTAAGCGATGGGAACAGCGATACCGTATCCCCCAGAGCGAAGTTCTGGAGGATCAGGAATTTACTGCCTAAATCGATAATCAGCACGGCTACGACGACCCACAGCCAGCGTAGCCCCGTTGAACAAATCGGTTTACTCATCAGGCAAACTTACGTTTTTCGCCGTCACCGGCGATGTTGCTGACACAGCGTCCGCAGATATCCGCGTGTTCCGCCACCTTGCCGATATCCGTGGTGTAATGCCAGCAGCGCGGGCACTTGTCACCTTCGGCTTTACTCAGCACGACTTTCAGGCCTTTGAGCAGTTCACTCTGCCAGGCGTCGGCCGGAGCCTGCGCATAATCGGCAACGTTCGCCCCTGAGGTCAACAGGACAAATCGCAATTCATCGCCCAGCGCGTTCAGCTTCGCCGCGAGATCGGCATCGGCGTACAGCGTCACCGCCGCTTCCAGAGAGCCACCCACCTGCTTGTCCGTACGAGCCTGTTCGATAACCTTGTTGACTTCACCACGCACCTTCAGCAGCGCGTCCCAGAAGCCGTCGTTCATCGCTTCGTCAGCGTCCAGGCCAAACAGGCCGGTATACCATTCGCCGGTAAAGACGTATTTCTCGCGGTCGCCCGGCAGGTAACCCCAGATTTCGTCAGCGGTGAAGGACATGATCGGCGCCATCCAGCGCACCAGCGCCTCGGCAATATGGTACAGCGCGGTCTGGCAGCTACGACGCGCGATGCTGTCAGCCTTGGTGGTGTACTGGCGATCTTTAATGATATCGAGCCAGAACGAGCCCATTTCGATGGAGCAGAAGCGCATCAGGCGCTGCACCACTTCGTGGAAGTCGTAGGATTCGTAGGCTTTGACGATATCGTCCTGCGCCGCTTGCGCGCAGCCTACTGCCCAGCGGTCCAGCACGACCATCTCTTCCGGTTTCACCATATCTTTTGCCGGATCGAAACCGTTGAGGTTCGCCAGCAGGAAGCGCGCGGTGTTACGGATACGACGATAGCTGTCAGCGGCGCGTTTGAGGATCTCGTCAGAGACCGCCATTTCGCCGGTGTAGTCGGTGGAAGCCACCCACAGGCGCAGAATATCCGCGCCCAGCTTGTTCATCACGTCCTGCGGAGAAACGGTATTGCCGATAGACTTGGACATCTTGCGGCCCTGGCCATCAACGGTAAAGCCGTGGGTCAGTACCTGGCGGTAAGGCGCTTTGCCCTTCATCGCGGTAGAGATCATCAGGGATGACATAAACCAGCCGCGGTGCTGGTCGGAGCCTTCCAGATACATATCGGCGGCGTGACCGGCGAACTCCGGACGCACGTCAACGACGGAAGAGTGGGTCGACCCGGAGTCAAACCAGACGTCCAGCGTATCCGGCACCTTCTCGTAGCTATCCGCGTCGGCACCGAGGATGTCGCGGGAATCGAGATCCCACCACGCCTGGATGCCGTCGACTTCTACGCGTTTCGCCACTTCTTCCATCAGTTCCAGCGTGCGCGGATGCAGCTCTTGCGTCTCTTTATGCACGAACAGCGACATCGGTACGCCCCAGGTGCGCTGACGGGAGATACACCAGTCAGGACGGTTGGCGACCATCGATTCGATACGCGCCTGGCCCCAGTCCGGGATCCACTGCACGCCTTTGATTTCGGAAAGCGACTGTTTGCGCAGACCTTTTTGATCCATGCTCACGAACCACTGCGGCGTGGCGCGGAAGATGATCGGCGTTTTGTGACGCCAGCAGCACGGGTAGCTGTGCTGCATTTTTTCAACGTGCAGCAGCGCGCCTTTTTCTGACAGCAGCGCAACGACAACATCGTTGGCTTTAAAGACGTTTACGCCGTCCAGCGTTGGATAGGTTCCCGGCAGATAGGCGCCGTCCGGGCCAACCGGGTTCGCCACTTCCAGGCCATATTTTTGACCGATGACATAGTCATCCGGACCGTGGCCTGGCGCGGTATGCACCGCACCGGTACCCGCGTCCAGCGTGACGTGATCGCCCAGGATCGCCGGGACGTCAAAATCGAGGAACGGATGCTTAAAGCGCAGCAGCTCCAGCTCGGCGCCGTTCACCACCGCCAGGATGGTGTAATCAGCAATGCCGGCGCGCTTCATCACGCTGTCGACCAGGTCTTTTGCCAGGATCAGCGCCTGACCGTCAACCTGCACCAGCGCATAGTCAAACTCCGGGGAGAGCGAGATGGCGCGGTTCGCCGGCAGGGTCCACGGGGTGGTGGTCCAGATAACCAGAGAAACCGGGCCGTTGACGTCGGCCACGCCAAATTTCGCCAGCACCGCCGCTTTATCGGCCGCGTGGAACGCCACGTCGATGGACGGAGAGGTTTTGTCGTAATACTCGACTTCCGCTTCCGCCAGCGCGGAGCGGCAGTCTACGCACCAGTGCACCGGCTTAGCGCCTTTGTGAAGATGGCCGTTGCCGATGATTTTACCCAGCGCGCGGATGATGTTGGCTTCGGTTTTGAAGTCCATGGTCAGGTACGGGTGCGACCAGTCGCCCAGCACGCCCAGACGGATAAAGTCTTTACGCTGTCCGTCAACCTGGGTGGCGGCGTATTCGCGGCACTTAGCGCGGAACTCGGCGGCGGTGAATTTCTCACCCGGCTTGCCGTACTCCTGCTCCACTTTCAGCTCGATCGGCAGACCGTGGCAGTCCCAGCCCGGTACGTACGGAGAGTCATAGCCCGCCAGCCCTTTGGACTTAACGATAATGTCTTTCAGAATCTTGTTAACCGAGTGACCAAT
Source organism: Klebsiella sp. CB_Kp196 (assembly GCF_040061575.1). Lineage (NCBI taxonomy): Bacteria > Pseudomonadati > Pseudomonadota > Gammaproteobacteria > Enterobacterales > Enterobacteriaceae > Klebsiella > Klebsiella sp. CB_Kp196. The sequence goes on along the minus strand of NZ_JBEAFH010000051.1, from coordinate 62,149 downwards.
ATGAATGCTGCCATTCGCATAAGGAGGGCCATCATGCAGAATGAAGGTTTTTTTGCCTTTTTTGGCTGCACGAATGATGCCGTACAGGTCATCATCGGTCCAACGCGCCAGCATTCCCGGTTCACGCTTGGCGAGGTCGCCGCGCATCGGGAACCCTGTTTCCGGCAAATTCAGGGTCGATTTATAGTCACTCATCAGATTCTCGGTTCCGTATTTCGGTTTGATAAACACCGTCAGGGTTGTGCCTGGCCGGTTAGCCCAAAGAAGTCGCGGGCCGTTAACTCATCACGTGCGATTTGCGTTTTCAGCTCATCAAGCGACGCAAATCGCTGCTCGTTACGTATTTTTTTACGCAGTATTACATCTATATGGCGACCGTAGAGGTCCATTACAACATCCAGGAGATGAACTTCCAGCTGCTGACGCACGCCGGAGACCGTTGGACGAGTACCAATGTTGGCGACGCCCATAAAAGGTTTGTCGCCAAGCCCTGTCACTTCTACCGCATAGACCCCTTTTACCGGGGAAACCTGACGGCGCAGCGGTAAATTCGCCGTCGGGAAGCCTATTGTGCGCCCAAGCTCATCGCCGTGCACGACGCGACCGGAGATGGTAAACGGATGCCCCAGCAGCGTCTCCGCGAGGGGCAGATCGTCGTCCGCCAGCGCCTGACGTACCGCCGTGCTGCTGATGCGCACGCCGCCTTCACAGAAGGTTTGGGTACTGGTGACGTCAAAGCCGAACTCCACGCCGGCTTTTTGCAGTAACAAGAAATCCCCCTGGCGACCTGCGCCAAAGCGGAAATCATCGCCAACGGCGAGGAACTGGACGCCCAGCTGGCGCACCAGCAGTTCGCTGATAAAGTCCTGGGCGGTCAATGCCGCAAAGCGCCGATCGAAGCGCACGCACAGTACGTAATCGACGCCGCTTTCGGCCAGATAATTCAGCTTCTCACGCAGGCGCGTTAAACGCGCGGGCGCTTTATCGGCGGCAAAAAGCTCAAGCGGCTGTGGTTCAAAAATCATCACCACCACCGGTAAGCCACGCTGGCGACCTTCTGCGCGCAAACGCTGCAATAATGCCTGGTGCCCGCGATGCACGCCGTCAAAATTTCCAATGGTCAGCACACACCCGTGCGGGGCCTGACTGAGATTATGTATGCCGCGTATCAGCTTCATGTCTGGCTCAAAACAGTGAAAATCGTCCGAGTATACCTTGTACAACTGGCGACGTTAACCAGCGATTGCACCTCTTCACCGAAAGATCCCGGGAATTCATTCACTCAGCGCGAGATTGCGGGAAAATCTCTCCGGGGTCGTCGATTTTTATGGTCGAAAGGCTGTATTCGCCTGCAACAAGCTGGTAGAATCTTGCGCCATCACTACGTAATAAAGCGTTGTTAGTTTAAACGACGCTTATTTGCACAAATCCATTGACAAAAGAAGGCTAAACGGGCATTCTCCTCGGCCTTTGAATTGTCCATATAGAACACATTTGGGAGTTGGACCTTGGCTAATATCAAATCAGCTAAGAAGCGCGCCGTTCAGTCTGAAAAGGCCCGCAAGCACAACGCTAGCCGTCGCTCTATGATGCGTACTTTCATCAAGAAAGTATACGCAGCTATTGAAGCTGGCGACAAAGCTACTGCACTGAAAGCATTTAACGAAATGCAACCAATCGTGGACCGTCAGGCTGCTAAAGGTCTGATCCACAAAAACAAAGCTGCGCGTCATAAAGCAAACCTGACCGCTCAGATCAACAAACTGGCTTAATCGCCTGCTTGTTGTCGCTTTGTAAAAAAACCCGCGAAAGCGGGTTTTTTTATGCCTGTCGTTTATCACGTAATACGTCACGACTCGCGTTCTGGTTATCGCAGCCAGCTCATGCTTCCGCATGAACTGGTGCGGCGTTTTCCCGCGCGGCAAGAAACCGTTCTGGCCTATGCCTGAGGCGGCGTAAAGAGCGCCGAATAGTCGCGATGACAAATACGCTGCACCGCCGGATGCTGGATCATTCGTTCGGCAAAGATGGCGTGATACTCCTCCATGACGTTGTCCATGCGTCCGATCTCGACTATCGACTCATCGCTATAGAAATCATGCGCATAGAGCGTCGGTGCGACAAATATCGCATTGTGCGCCGCGCCGAAGGCCTTCATCAACGCCGCATCATCAAACTCGCCCAGAATTTCCACCTGCAAACCCTGCGAGTTAAACCAGTTCAGCAGCTTGCGCCCTAACATGGAACGGCGACCGGGGATCAGCAGTCGACGTTCTTCCAGACAGCCGGGGAACGGTTTTTCCGGCGGCGGATTCATGCACCAGAAGCTCACGCTGCACTCGCCGATTTTCACCGAAAACAGCCCTTCCTGCTGGGTGGAATCGATGGGGCAGTCGGAAATAATCATATCGAGTTTATGCTGGCTTAGCTGCTCCAGCAGCATTTCGTGGGTCGACTCGAAGCAGCGTAAATGGATCTGTTCATTCTCGACGACGGCGGCATCCAGTACGCCGCTCACCAACCTTTTCGACAGCGCGTCCGCAACGCCAACATCAAACAGCAGATTCGACTCTTTACGGTAGTTAACGATGTCGAGCATCTCCTGGCTCAGCGTAAACATGCGATCCGCATAGCGGAACACCAGTTCACCTAATTCGCTAGGCTCCAGCCCCCTTCCTTTGCGCTTGAACAATTTCCCCTGCAGGCGTTCTTCCAGCGCCTTTATTTGCCCGGTAATGGTCTGCGGCGTCAGGAACAGCGCTTCCGCCGCGCCAACAACGGAGCCCTCTTTGTAGACATGCCAGAAGTAATACAGGTGGTTGTAGTTGATATGCGACATGCTTCTCTCCCTGATAATGTCCAGGAGAGCCGTAGCGGCTCTCCGTGAGATGTTAAGCCGCGTAGCCCGAATCCGTTACGCGCTTACGCAATATTATGTACCCCGTGACGGCCGATAATATCGATCCAATCAGGATGCCAAGCTTGGCCCAGTTGATCAATCCGGGGTCGACGCTACCGAAGGCAAGGGTGGCAATAAAAATCGACATTGTGAAGCCAATCCCACACAGGATGCCGACAGCCATAATTTGCTTACAGGTAGTTCCTTCGGGTAACGAAGCCCATTTCAGCTTCAGCGCCAGCCAGCAGAAGACGCTAATACCCAACGGCTTGCCGATAAACAGCCCGGCAATAATACCCAACGGCAGCAGTGAGGTCAGCCCTTCGACCGTGACGCCCTGCAAAGAAACGCCCGCGTTAGCGAAGGCGAACAGGGGCAGGATCAGGAATGCCACCCACGGATGCAGCACGTGCTCAAGCTGCTTCGCCGGCGATTTGCCGTTCTGCTCTTTTAGCGGGATCATAAAGCCGACAATGACCCCGGCCAGCGTTGCGTGAACCCCCGACTTAAGAACCGCGGTCCAGAGTATGGCGCCCACCAGAATATAGATCCCGGTACGCCGTACGCCGCACAGATTTAACCCCGCCAGCACAGCAATGGCTCCGGCAGCAACAACCAGTGACACGACGGAAAGATCGTGCGTATAGAACAGCGCAATAATAATAATGGCGCCCAGATCGTCGATAATGGCCAGCGCCATCAGGAAAATCTTCAGCGCGGCGGGCACCCGATTCCCCAGCAGCGCCAGTACGCCCAGCGCGAAGGCAATATCGGTGGCGGCCGGAATTGCCCACCCTTCTCTGGCAATCGAATCCTGGCCGTTAAACGCCAGGTAGACCAGCGCCGGCACCACCATGCCGCCCAACGCCGCGACCACCGGAAACACCGCCTGGCGACGGCTGGCCAATGCCCCCTGATTCATTTCACGCTTCACTTCCAGACCGATAAGCAGGAAAAATACCGCCATCAGCGCGTCGTTAATCCACAACAGCATGTTCTTGTTGATCTCTAACGCACCTACGCGCAGCTGGACGGGCGTTTCCAGAAAAGAGCGATACAGGCCGCTGGTCATGCCGGTATTAGCTAATAACATGGCCATGATGGCGGCCAGGATTAAGATAATTCCCCCGGAAGCATCGCTCTGAAAAAAACGCTGCAGATGTTTCACTTTTACCTCACCTTATCCGCAAACAACTCGATAAAAGTATAATACATATGCGGAAACCTCGAAAAAATCAGTTTTAAATTGCCATTAGACTCGATTTTTACGAATTAACCCTCGTTAAGAGATTGGCCGTCCGATCGTCAGTGGGGGCGCTGCGTTGTCCGGGCAGGAAGTCAGAGGTACGCCAGCTCCATCCTCAACGGACCATAAGGAAAGGATCCGTATCGCCATCTTCAAGGTTATGCGTATTAGCTTAGCGTGAATGGGATGAAGCATGAGCGATTGCCGCGATCGTCGACGCTTTTTATGCCCCATAAGATATTTAAAAACTATACCAATGGGAAATCTCTCTTTACGTCATTAGCATGATTGACAGGATAATCAATATATGAATATCTCGACGATTGCTGTACCAAGAAAGTTTAAAAGGTGACTACTAATCTAATAAACACCTTTGCCCTGAAAAGTATTAAAAAGCCGTGGGTAATTTTTTCATATCTATTAAACGGCCGCCATCAATAGTTATATAGCCGCCTTTTTTCAGTTCAGAGAGAAGCTTCATGGTACGGCTACGGGATATTCCTGTTCGGCGTTGAATGAAGTTAAGCACATTAATACTTTGTCGATATTCGCTGGCATAAGCCCAAAGCTCGATTAATAACGATCTCACCTTCAGATAAGAGTCCACGCCAACCAGTTCACGATCGCGTACGCTCATGACCATCAGACGATAGGCAAGTATTCGTGCGACATCGTGCCACAGATCGCACTCATCAACAGTCTTGATAAAGTCGGGCAGAGACACTGCGCGCCCGCTGCACTTCGTTTCCGCTATCAGAAAGTGTTCTGGCCGGGTCGGAACATTGTAAGTCACCCCATAACTATCGACTAATCCGATAATGGCGGGAGCAAAAGAGGAATTAACATGAAGTCCGCTGCCACAGCGGCAAAACGAAAATATACCGGACTCCAGCAGCACAATTTTATTTTCCCCGTCTGAATTCAGTAAAAACTCATCTCCGGGAGCCAAATTAAAAGGTTTACCGAAGGGCCATAGCGAGGCGAAGAGTGCATCAAGCGCTGCATGCGGTTTAGCCTGTTGGGAAAAAAGATAGGAATGCAGGGTATTCCCATTATCATTTTCAGCAACGTCTAATTTCATTTTTCATTATTACCATAATCATAGATTACCCCAAGATATACTTAACGGAGGTTATCTTCAATTCATTATAAACATCCTCCCGGAAGTATATTTTTAGCCGCAAGCACGAAAACGCAATACTTAGCACAAAGCGCAAATTCTTAATATAAACTTCAACAACCACAAATAAATCGCAAAACAAAAAATTAACATAACAATAAAATAACTGCTGAAACTATCTCTCCCGAAATAAAAATACACTAAAAAATAGTGATTCAGAAATTAAATATTCTGAATCACTATGAACAGCGATGCATTTTTCAGGCGCTATGGCGGGGTAAATGCGACATTAACTGAAATAGGCCGGTGCGGTATAATACTCAACCATTTTATCTGCAAGCCAACCGCCATCTTCACCATTAGAGTGAATGGTGGTTATGCTTACCGTCGAGCCGCCGCCCCACAGTACTGAGAAAACATGGTAGTCGGGTAGATTCAATGCCTGCATTTGCCCCCAGTCGTAACCCTTATCCTGGCGTAAAAAGTCACCGACGGTCGCCGCGCCGTAAGTTGCGCTATTCACCGTCGTATTGAGCAGATCTGACGCGATGGTATCGAGATCGCAGCCAATACGCGCATCGCCCATGAAGAAGCTTCCGCCCGATGCGTAATGCGCGGCGGCAATTTTACTGTTGCCTTCATCCACGGTTGGCATATGGCCGCCCGGAATTTGCCACAGCATTGCCGGTTTACGCAGAGCTTTAGCCGCGTGTTTTACCATCCCCAGATAATTAAACCAGCAGGTCGCGTTCCAGGCATAGTGCGCTAATGCATCAGGGCTAAAGCAATCGCGCTCAAATTTATCAAAGGCGATAAAGTCTGGCGCATACTCACCGCTATAGACACCCAGCTCATTGATAAAGTTGGCGATAGCGGTCCCCTGCGCGGCCGGATCGGCGTTCGGCCTGAGTACCCAATCTGCCGTTCCTGTCGCCCATACGTTTGTCTGCCAGCCGAATGCCACATCCGGCGCGAACTGCCGCACAAGGTAGTTGATCGCCTGGACATAACCGTAGAGATCGTTAGAGAAAGTCGGCAACACCGGCGCGCTGAATCCCGGAAGCGCAGGCAAAGCGTTAATCGCGGCCGCCAGTTGGACATTAACCTGCATGCTATTCGCTTGACGCACCGCAGCGTAGCCATACGGCTCCTGCTGCATCGCGCCAAGAAAATCGGGGTTCAGCACAAAGGTGGCGGGAACCGGATGCTCGTCATCCTTCCAGGATTGCGCCGCGAGACACTGGGTGATGAAGTTGCCAAAATGGTTACGCAACCGCTGAGCGTCCTGGAGATCGGCGAGCGCGCTGCCGCCGCTGGCATTGGCGGTATACACCACCATGACCGGCATTACGCAACGGCCCGCCTCTTTTTCAATCTCACGTACCAGAGGAACGGTTTTGTGAATCGGGAGCGAATCATAATCAAGAAAGCCGTCGCCGTTTTTATCCACTTCCGCAGCCGGGACGGGGTCACCGCCGCCATCAAAACCATCGTATTTAAACAGGGCGCTGAAGGGGACGTCGCGGTATAGCGATACGGTGTCCGCCGCATTCACCGTCACGCCACCGTGGGCGAGATAGTTTGGCCAGCCTTTAACCTGCAAGGGAACGCCCTGAACAAACTCCAGGGTGATATGGTTGACGCTTTGCAACAGCCGCAGCGGTGCGTCCGGTTCACAGCGCCACGGCGTCCCGGAGAGATAAACCTCTGGCGCCTCAACGCTGTACTGGCCAGGAGCCATAGGCATCGCCAGCGTTTGCAGATGGGGAGTGCTCTCCAGCATCAGAGTATATTGATATTGCCCATAGCAGAACCGATAGCGCTGGGGCGAAACGCCCTCAGGCAAGCCCAGTATAGTGGCCTGAACCTCAACAAAATCATGGCTATCAACCTCCGTCTGCCGGAAACCGACGAGGACCTCTTTCGCCACCCCTTGTTCAGGGGTAAAAATAGTCGGCTGGGCGGGAGTCGTCACCATCTGGTTATTGATAACCGCAGGTTGCAAACCCATCTGATAGCGGTGCCCCGCGGTAAGCCGGGTCACCAGCTGCATTTGATTGACGGGCATTGTCAGGGTTCTTTCGCAGACGCCAGACTCCGTCCACAGCTCAACCACCATTTCCGCGCCGATGAACTCAGGGGCATCGACCGTCAGGCGTACCGAAGCCAACGGTACTGGCGGTTGATACGCAACCCGGCAGGTCTGGGCGTCATGGCCGGAAACAAGCTTAAGCGGATACGTCGCTTCAACGGGCGCGATCCGCATATCATCATTGCACAGCTCCAGCACGGTGATAGCGTAATCGCCGGCGCTAAGATCGCCGATGACTAAAGCCTGCCCCCACTCGCCGGCAAAGCGTTGTGATGTTGCGTCTGGATAGCGTAGAGCGATGGTCGGCTGGAGGGTTGTGCTTTCCGCCAACGGTGGAAACTGAATTTCAATCGTCCCCTGACGGCCAGGATCGTGCGCCAGGGTTGCGGTTAAGCCGCTCATCGTGACCGGAGTTTGGGTCGCGGAAAGAAAGAACTGCAGCTCGGCGCTGGCCCCGGCCGTCAGCCAGAACTCGCCATCATGATGAATGGTAATCGTATTTTTCTCGATGGGCCAACCGCCGTCGCTGCCCAGCGTCACGGGCTTATTGCCGAGCAAAGAACCGCTGAACGGGCTGTAAGGATCGGGATGCCCGCTGGCGGTAAACTCCAGCTTAAGTTGATTAAGATCGATAGAGTGGGAATAGAGATTGGTCAGCGTCAGGGTGACGCGCTGATACCAGCTGGTCGTACTCAGCTTGCTTGCCGCAATAACCATCCCTTCCTCTTCCTCAACCGCATCATCACCCTGCTCTTGAGGTTCCGGAGCAACCTCATCCGTTTCCTCATCAGCAGGGATATTGTCTTCAGGTTCGGGCTTCAGGCTATCAGTATCATCATCGGCGGGAACTTCAGGTTCTGGCTCAACCTCATCTGCAGCGTCATCCGTTGTCTCGTCTTGTGCCGAAGAGGCCAGAGTTAATGTGAAGGTCGAGAGTTTTACCGGAACCTGAGTGGCGGCAAAACTGAAGAATAACGTACCGCTTTCGCCCGGCTGCAGTAACAGCTGCCGGCTGTTATTAATAATGATTTCATTGACGTCAACGGTCCCCTGTGATTTACCGCTTAACGTAAGAGGCATGTCCCCTTTGAGGGTACCGCCAAAATTTCCCCACGGATCCTGATGGCCGGACCCGGTAAAGCTAATGACCGCATGATTCATATCCACGGCACGGTTATTTTCATTGGTGATGGTTAACGTGATTTTTTGATACCAGCTATTCACATCGATCTGGCTGTTTTTAATCGAGACCGTCATTGACAACACTCCTCGTTCCCTGGTGGAAAAAGCCCCGGTTTTCCGGGGCTTGTATTGTTGAACTCAATCCTTTTCCTTTAATGAAAAGGATTAGTAAGCACCAAGGTCAGTCCACGCCTGGCCCGCAGCGCAGTTCAGATCCGGCTGGTCGCCCTGAGACCACCATTTAACCTGGTAGTTATGGCCTTTCCAGCTTACCGTTTCGAATGATCCCCAGTTCCCACCGTACACGGTAGCAGCATCCCACAGCGGGTAAGGCGTAGTCGCGTCATCCCCCGAAGTCTCATCTTCTGCCGGCGTGGTATCTTCTTCCGGCTCGACTGGCACAACGCTATCTTCCTCTTCCGGCTCAGGCTGAATCTGAGACGCAGCCGGAACGGCGACCAACACGAAACGCTGCTGGGTAGAAGGCTCGCCCCAGACATCCCGGACAAACAGGGTGAACTGGAAGTTGGTTTTAACGGAAACGTCCGGAACGACGAACTCAATCACGGGAACGGTTTTGTCAGCCACGGTGATTTCAGACGGAACACCCCAGCTGAAGGTGATATCGTCTTTATCTTCGTCAGAGGATCCTTCACCGGAAAGCTGTACGGTAGAACCGCCGACGACGCGCAGTTCAACGACGGCTTTCGGCGCGTGGTTCACGTCGGTAGTCGCATCTTCTTCATCTGGTTCATCCGCCGGGTCGACGTTGATGCCTTCGAAATAGAACGGCTCCATATCGATAACTTCAGACGCTATTTCATAGCCCAGACCTTCACGGGCGGCGTTAACCAGCACGCCGTTGTCCTGGTCGATTGTCCAGGTGAACAGCGCGCCCAGGCCGAGGCTGGCGGCATATTCGCCCTTGGCTTTCACCGTGCGCGGCGTATCCAGGGACATGAACAGTTTGCTGTCAGGGTTGTAGAGGTAGTCCGCGTCGGCAACCTTGTCGGTGTAGACGTTGAAGCCGTTACGGCCTTTCTGGTTTTCCAGATCCAGGTAGTTATAAATGATGTCGTACCATTCGGTGGTACCCGATTCGAAGGAGCCTACGGTGGTGCCGGTGCCCGGGTTATAGGTGCCTTTCAGCGGGGACAGGGATTCCAGCTCCGCGTTGCGCCCGTTACGGGTGTAGGCAGCGTAACCAATGTTGATGCGCTCTGCCGGGAAGCCTTCGGACAGCAGATGGCCGACAACGGTATCCACCCCCCAGCCGCCTTCTTCCAGCGCCTTCAGGTTGGTGTGGTGGGTCACGCTCTCCGCCCACGGGGTACCGAAGAAGTCATAGGTCATGACGTTGATACCGTACAGGCCCGCTTCCAGCAGCGCATTGACGTTAGAGTAGCCGAGCGTCTTGACCACCGCCGAGCTGGCAATGGAGATTTTGACGTTGCTCAGGCCTGCGGCGTCCAGCTGCTTACGCAGTTCGCCAATCAGCAGGGCGTAGTTCTCGCCGTCTTCCGGGCCGTACGGGTTGCCAGCGCCTTCGGCGTTCGGATATTCCCAGTCGATATCCACTTCGCTGAACATCGGGAACTGTTTGAACAGTTTTACCACGCCTTTGGCAAAGACCTTACGCGCGGCGTCAGACGCGGCGGTTTCATGGAAACCGTTACTCATGCTCCAGCCGCCGATGCTCATGGACAGCACCAGGTCGTGGCCCTGCTGCTTCGCTTTGGCCTGCAGATCGCGCAGGCCGCCGAGCAGGCCTTTAGTATTACTCTGGGTCACGGTCTTCGGATCGACATCCCAGCCGCTGACGGTATGGCCAACGTTAACGTAAGACTGGAAGTCGCCCCACGGGTCGAGAAAGGTGGGCTCGTACTTCACTTTTCCGCACTGATCGGCACCTTCGGCAACCACGTCGCGCCACAGGTTGTCTACTTTGTGGAAGCCGGTCACGCCGACGAAACCGACGATGATTTTGTCGTAGGCGGTAGGAGAAACGTTGGCCAGGTCGTAGCCGCGACCGCGGTTATCTTTTGAATCATCGCCCTGCAGACGACCATCATACTGTGACCAGTCGGTGTAGTAGCCGAAGACTTTGGGTTTGGTGGTGGAAGCTTTGTATTTGTTATAGACCGGTTTAGCGACGCGAGCGGAGGTATAGCTGTATGCGCTCACTTCTGTTGCCGGGTTAAAGCCGTCTGCGGCGTTGCTGGTTTCGGTCAGCGTATCGCCTTGAATCAATTTGCTGGTAGCCATTTTTAATTTCCTTTTAAGTTTGAAAAATTGTCGCAGTTCGTTCTGCCGGGCCAATAATCCAATCCTTACGAGGCGATGGCTAATCACAAAACATCACGTTTTCGAGACAGGCTTCACGCTAATTTATGAGGCCAAAATGATAGTAATAATCTCCGGCTCATCAGCAGGTAAACGCATCTCATCAAAACGGGATTAAAACATCAGCAGCATAGTAAATATCATTAATCATCTAGTTAAATATCATTTAACTTACATGAGATTATGTGATTAAGCTCTCACCATCAAATGACATTACAATAATACGGATGACAAGTAATAGATTAAGACAATTCTCGTACAATATATTTAACGCAAGCAAACAGGATCATATCTAAAGGACGACAATATGAAAACTTATCTCATCAACGACAATTGCGTTTATAATGAAGGAAAGTATGAACTGAGAACCGCTTCCAACTCAAAGGTCATTAAAATGACGGCAATGAGGGCGAAGTGTCTTAGCTTCATCATCGAAAATGCTGATATGGATATTATTGAGCGCCAAAAAATAACCACAGAGTTATGGGGAAGTCGTAGCCATTTTGTCAATGATGCAAATTTAACGCAAATACTCTACCTGATCAGACGAGATCTGAAGTCGCTTGGAATAAACGATCTCTTTATCACCATCCCAAGACAAGGCATTCAAGTTAATAAAGAGATCCCTATTAAAGCAATGGAAAGCAAGAAGAAAGAAAACAAACGACAGGTTTTCAGAAAGACGCTGGCAGCATTAACCACGGTCTTTTCTGTCACCCTCGGTACAGTGATGTATTTGCATATTCATTAATTCAAGGAGAGAAAAAATGAACCCAATCATTGATGGCATTTTGGCGATGGAAGGTGGTTACAGCCTGAACCCGAAAGATAAAGGTGGTGCAACCAACTGGGGAATCACTGAGGCGACAGCCCGGGCCCATGGTTATACCGGTGAGATGATCAACCTGACGCGAACTGAAGCATTTTCTATTCTCGAAGAAGATTATTGGATTAAACCTGGCTTCGAGCAGATATCAACACTCTCCTACCCCATTTCCTTTGAACTCTGCGATGCCGCAGTCAATATTGGCCCCCACTATCCCTGCGTGTGGCTACAGCGCTGGCTAAATGCACTAAATCGGGAAGAAAGAAGCTACCAGGATATCAAAACCGATGGCAAGATTGGCCCCCGAACGCTCGCGGCCCTCAAGTATTTTCTGACCTTACGTGGTAAGCAGGGGGAGGAGGTATTAGTCAAAGCGCTCAACTGTAGCCAGGGCGCCTACTACCTGGATATCACTGAAAAAAATAGACAAAATGAAGAGTTCATTTTTGGCTGGATGAAAGCCAGAGTCAAATAACACGATTATTTAATTATAGCTAATAAAAGACTCAGGGATGAGCCTTTTATCATGATCGATATACATTAAAGATGTAGTTAATGTATTTTTGCGTCGTCCAGCGCTTTTTTAATTTTCTCGCCAAGAATTTTTAAAATCGGCCCTGCAAATACTCCGCCAAGACCGGCGGCGAGTAGCACCATATTAAAACTAAGCTCTTTTTCAATCGCTACAGCGCTGAGCAAAAAACTGGTAAAACAGGAAACCACCACTTGGGTCAAACAGTGCATGATTCCCTTATGGGAATGATCGTCACCCTCTTGCCTATCACGGCGGATAAGATAGCTAACAAATCCCCCCCAGGCGCCGGTAGCAATAATTGTGAACAATATTTCGACTTCCAGCAAAACGACTTCCGTGGTTTCGAGATGGTTGGGAATAGACATAGTACACTCCTTGATTAACTCATATAAAAAGGCACCACCAGAGTGTAGGTAGGTTGACTATTTTAAAATAATCAAAGAGTATCAAACCAAACCATATTTGATATAGTGTTTGAAAAGATACTCCTCAGCGACGAAATGATGACAGCGTGTGTAACCGGGAGACAACTTCGTTAATGATGGATATATTCTTACTATTTTTGTCCCATGATGCATAAATCTGTATAGATTTGAACGTGAGTTCAGGTGGCGGCTGAACAAACTTAATATCATATTTGCGCTGATTTTTATAAAAAAGTGCCAGCTTTAACGGCATTAATGCGATTAATGAGGTGCGTTCAATCATACTTAACATCCCATTAAGTGAATCGGTGCGATAGCCGATAATGCGCGATCCTTTATAATAAAGATTATCTTTAAAAAGGCCTTTATCATTTATAATCATCGGAGAATACCTACCCAGTTGATACATCGCGTGACGAGAAGAATAGAAATGATGTAATGAGATATGAGGTAAGGTACTCAGGATATGGTTGCTGGCGAAAATGCAAACAAAGCTCCTGAAGCTGTCGATAAGCTGATTATCAATTCCCGGGATATTCAACGGCTCGCTGCTAATCAGAAGATCGCATTCCGCAGTGAGTAGTAAATCAGCCAGCACCTCGCGGGAAAGATTTCGTGATGAATAATGATTTAGTAACACGTGCTCAAAGATATCGTCTGCATAAAGCTGAGAGAGGTAGTAAGTCTCAACGATATCTCCGCCTAAAATAGTCATCCTGGCGTCAGCGTTATCTTTTTTGTCGGAAATAAATGTGCTCTCTACCAATTCCATCACCTGACGGAAATTTTGATAGATTTCAATCGCCTTCGCGGTAGGTAACAAACCATCTTTACCACGAACAAACAACTCTTCCTGATAATACCCTTGTAAACGGCGGAGCGCCAATGACACGGCAGAAGGGGTAATTCCAAGTTTTTTGGCTGCTTTAGCAGCATTTCCAGCCGAAATAACAGCGTCAAGAGTCTTGATTAAATTATAATCAAAATCCTTATTGGCACCTTTCGATCCCATCCGCTGCAGGCCTCTAAAAATGAAAAAAGCAATATAGATAATACTCAAAATAAATCAATTGTTAGCCCTGATAAATAATAGGTTAATTTAAATAGTGTGGAAGCGGGATAGAAAAAAGCCCAGGCACGAAGGCCCGGGCTTGGAGAAAGTCAGGAAATAAATAGCAATTAGCGCGTCAAATCATCGAAAAATTTCTTCACGCCATCGAAGAAACTTTTAGAGCGCGGACTGTTCTTCTCACCCGTTGGCCCACCAAAGCTCTCCTGAAGATCTTTCAGCAGCTGCTTTTGTTTATCGTTAAGGCCAACCGGAGTTTCAACCACCACGCGGCACAGCAGATCGCCCTGCGCACCGCCGCGCACGGACTTCACGCCTTTACCGCGCATCCTGAACAGCTTACCTGTCTGCGTCTCGCCCGGCACTTTAAGATTTACACGACCGTCCAGCGTCGGAACCTCAATCTCTCCGCCGAGAGCGGCCATGGTGAAGTTAATCGGGACTTCGCAGTACAGATTATTTCCTTCACGCTCGAAAATGGCGTGCTGCTTAACCTGGACCTGTACATACAGATCGCCAGCAGGTGCGCCATGCTCGCCCGCTTCACCTTCACCTGCCAGACGAATACGGTCGCCGGTATCGACGCCCGCCGGGATTTTAACCGACAGCGTTTTGGTTTTCTCAACGCGACCATGACCGTGGCATTTATTGCACGGATCTTTAATCAGCGTACCGCGCCCCTGGCAATGCGGACAGGTCTGCTGAACGGCGAAGAAACCCTGGCGCATCTGGACCTGGCCCGCACCGTGACAGGTTGGGCAAGTCTGCGGCTGGCTACCCGCTTTGGCTCCGCTGCCGTGGCAAACGTCGCACTCTTCCAGAGTCGGGATACGGATCTCTTTGGTTACGCCGCGAACGGCTTCTTCGAGCGTCAGATCCATGTTATAGCGCAGGTCCGAGCCGCGCGCTGCGCGCTGGCGACCGCGTCCGCCGCCAAAGATATCACCGAAAACATCGCCAAAGATATCGCTGAAATCCGCGCCGCCACCAAAACCACCGCCGCCGCCGCCCATGCCGCCCTGCTCAAATGCGGCGTGACCGTACTGATCGTAGGCTGCACGCTTCTGGGCATCGGTCAGGATTTCATACGCTTCTTTGATTTCTTTGAATTTAGCTTCAGCCTCTTTATCACCCTGGTTACGGTCCGGGTGATACTTCATGGCCAGGCGCTTATACGCCTTTTTGATTTCACGCTCTTCCGCTGTTCTGGAAACGCCTAAAATCTCGTAATAGTCTTGCTTTGCCATTGGTGTTTTTCAGCCCCTTAACATGCGTGCACGGGCGGAGAGGAAACCTCTTCGCCCGTGCCAGTGTTTTACCCGTTCAAAGGGCGATTATTTTTTGTCTTTCACTTCTTCGAACTCAGCGTCAACAACATCGTCGTCCTTCGCGTTGCTCTCGGAAGCGTCAGCGCCGCCAGCCTGCTGCTGAGCGTGCTGCTGCTGAGCGATTTCCATCAGCTTCTGGGAAGCCTGGGCCAGCGCCTGCATTTTCGCTTCAATATCGGCTTTATCTTCACCTTTCAGCGAAGTTTCCAGCGCGGTCAGCGCAGACTCGATAGCGGTTTTATCGTCAGCCGGCAGTTTATCGCCTGCTTCTTCAACCTGCTTACGCGTGCTGTGCAGCAGGTGGTCACCCTGGTTACGGGTCTGTACCAGTTCTTCAAACTTACGGTCAGCTTCTGCGTTAGCTTCAGCATCGCGTACCATTTTCTGAATTTCTTCTTCGTTCAGACCAGAAGAGGCTTTGATGGTGATCTTCTGCTCTTTACCGCTGTTTTTGTCTTTCGCGGACACATGCAGGATACCATCAGCATCGATGTCGAAAGTCACTTCGATCTGAGGCATACCGCGCGGTGCCGGGTTGATACCATCCAGGTTGAACTGACCCAGAGATTTGTTATCCGATGCGCGTTTACGCTCACCCTGAATAACATGGATGGTTACCGCAGACTGGTTGTCTTCAGCAGTTGAGAACACCTGGCTGTGCTTGGTCGGGATGGTGGTGTTCTTATTGATCAGCGCAGTCATCACGCCGCCCATGGTTTCGATACCCAGAGACAGCGGGGTAACGTCCAGCAGCAGAACGTCTTTCACTTCACCCGTCAGGACGCCGCCCTGAACAGCAGCACCAATGGCAACGGCTTCGTCCGGGTTAACGTCTTTACGCGGCTCTTTACCGAAGAACTCAGCAACTTTTTTCTGCACCATCGGCATACGGGTCTGACCACCGACCAGGATAACGTCCTGGATATCGGATACGGACAGGCCAGCATCCTGCAGAGCAACTTTCAGCGGCTCGATGGAACGGTTAACCAGATCTTCTACCAGGCTTTCCAGTTTCGCACGGGTCACTTTGATGTTCATATGTTTCGGACCGGTGGCATCTGCGGTGATGTACGGCAGATTCACGTCGGTCTGCTGAGCGGAAGAGAGTTCAATCTTCGCTTTCTCAGCGGCTTCTTTCAGGCGCTGCATCGCCAGCGGGTCGTTACGCAGGTCAATGCCCTGATCTTTCTTAAACTCGTCAACGAGGTAGTTGATCAGACGGGTATCGAAGTCTTCACCGCCCAGGTGGGTATCACCGTTGGTCGCCAGAACTTCGAAGGTTTTTTCGCCGTCAACTTCGTCGATTTCGATAATGGAGATATCGAAGGTACCACCACCGAGGTCGTACACCGCGATAGTGCGGTTGCCGACTTCTTTATCCAGACCGTAAGCCAGCGCAGCGGCAGTCGGTTCGTTGATGATACGTTTGACTTCCAGGCCTGCAATACGGCCGGCGTCTTTGGTTGCCTGACGCTGAGCATCGTTAAAGTAAGCAGGTACGGTAATAACCGCTTCAGTTACCGGTTCACCCAGGTAATCTTCAGCCGTTTTCTTCATTTTCTTCAGCACTTCGGCAGAGATCTGCGGCGGTGCGGTTTTGGTGCCTTTCACATCAAGCCATGCGTCGCCATTGTCTGCGGCAACGATTTTGTACGGCATGATAGAAACGTCACGCTGGACTTCTTCGTCCTGGAAGCGGCGGCCAATCAGGCGTTTAATCGCAAACAGGGTATTTTGCGGGTTTGTCACTGCCTGACGTTTAGCCGGCTGACCAACCAGAGTTTCACCATCCTGGGTATAGGCAATGATAGAAGGCGTGGTGCGATCGCCTTCGGCGTTCTCCAGCACGCGTGCAGTAGTGCCATCCATAATCGCTACACAAGAGTTGGTAGTACCCAGGTCGATACCAATAATTTTACCCATCTAAACGTCTCCACTAAAAATTCAGTCAACATGTGGTTGTGAACCTGTAATAAGGGCGAAACGTGCGGTTTCAACTACCCAGACATCATTTTTTTTCAGGTTCATTCACTGCGGTTGACTACAAGATGGGGTCGCCCACCGCGGCATCAAGGGGGGATACAAAAAAATTTTTGACCTGCCCGCGCCGACGGGTGGCAAGCAGGCCTCATAAGCGGTCCGGAAAGCGGGCCTAAAAACGCACAAAATATAATTAATGATAATAATTAAAGTTAAATATATTCATAAAACAATTGACATAATCCGCAATGATTACGTGCTAAAGACAATAAAGTTCCGGTGATAAAATACCCCCCGCTATGACTCATCCAATATTCAGGAAATCCTCATGAAATCACTGATTCATATATCAGCAGGGTTATTTTTAAGCGCCGCCTTAATAACGTCAGCATCCGCTAACGATCATAAAATTTTAGGGGTTGTCGCCATGCCGCGAAATGAGACTAACGATCTCACGCTGAAGCTACCGGTATGCCGGGTGATTAAGCGTATCCAGCTCACTGCCGATCGCGGCGACATCCAGCTCTCCGGCGCGACGGTGTACTTTAAAGCCAGCAATAGCGCCAGCCAGAGCCTCAACGTTCCATCAACCATCAAACAGGGGGCAACCACCGACTGGATTAACATTAATAGCGACAACGATAACAAGCGCTGCGTAAAAAAAATCGCTTTTTCTGGCCACACGATTAACTCTTCTGACATGGCCTCGCTAAAAATCATTGGCGACGATTAATATTACTGTTCACCTTATCTGGTATTTATGAAAATTAATTATCTGGATGATGAAGACCTCTCTTTTCTTCATCGCTGTAGCGAAGAGCATCTGGAAACATTCACCCGAATTCTGACCCACAATGAGAATGGAAAGCCGCGCCTTTCAAGTACGCTATTACGTAATCAAACTTTCCAGGCGATGGCAGGGCATCCCGAACGCTATCGTCGCAACTGGCAGCTCATTGCCGGCGAGCTCCAGCACTTCGGCGGCGACAGCATCGCCAACACGCTGCGTCGTCACGGAAAGTTCTACCGGGAAATTTTGCTGGATGTTTGCAAGCGGCTAAAAATCAAAGCCGATAAGCACACCTCTACGCCGGAAATAGAACAGCATCTTCTGGAGCACTTCCTTGAACACAGCTGGAAGAAGATGGACGATCGGCAGAAAGCTGACTTCTTCACTGCCGTTGAGTGTCGGGTCAACGACCATAAAGCATTACTTCCCCATCTGCTGCAGACAAATAAGCTGGCGCAGGGCGTCAACCACCTTCTGGAAATCCGGCTGGCGAAGATCCTGCGCACGCACGCCGCGGTTAGCGTCATCGGCCACGGTCTGGTTCGCGGCGCGGGGCTTGGCGGCCCCCTCGGCGCCGCGTTTAATGGCGTCAAAGCCGTGAGCGGCAGCGCTTATCGCGTGACCATCCCGGCCGTACTGCATATTGCCTGTTTACGGCAAATGACCAGTCTTTATCAGGTGAAAAATGAAATTGGTGAAAAATACCCCGCCAGATCATAGACAGTTTCGCAGCGCCTAATTATTATGCCGCGCCCCGTCGCTGAGAGACGGGGAATGCTTCCCTTTCTAATCATTATTTTGAGGAATTATGGGCAACACTAAGTTGGCTAATCCGGCACCGCTGGGCCTTATGGGCTTCGGCATGACCACTATTCTGCTTAACCTGGCAAATAGCGGCCTGTTCGCGTTTGATGTAGCTATCCTGGCGATGGGCATTTTTTACGGCGGCATTGCGCAGATTTTTGCCGGCCTGCTGGAGTTTAAAAAAGGCAACACCTTTGGTTTAACCGCATTCACGTCTTACGGCGCTTTTTGGCTGACGCTGGTTGCTATTCTTCTGATGCCGAAAATGGGCCTTGCAGAAGCACCCAACGCGCACTTCCTCGGTATGTACCTGGGACTATGGGGCGTTTTTACCCTGTTTATGTTCTTTGGCACCCTGAAAGCCGCGCGTATGCTGCAGTTTGTTTTCCTCAGTCTGACCGTGCTGTTCGCGCTGCTGGCGATTGGTCACCTGGCTGATAACGAAGGCATCGTTAAGATTGCGGGCTGGGTCGGTCTGGTCTGTGGCGCTAGCGCCATCTATCTGGCGATGGGTGAAGTGCTGAACGAGCAGTTTGGCCGCACCGTTCTGCCAATCGGCGAAAAGCATTAATTAACGTCGCCGCTCGCGAGCGGCGACGTGAGCCCTATCGATTTACGGCAGGCGCTGCAGTTCAGCTTTCGGCGCAGCGACCTGTTGTTCCAGCCCCTGGCGCAGCCAGATCCCCAGCCCCAATCCCATCAACGACAGTGCCAGCACGTACCACGCGGGCGCCATCGGCGAAACGCCCATCAGCATGGTCACCGCAATCGGCGTCAGACCGCCAAAGATGGCGTAAGAGACGTTATAAGAGAATGAGATACCGGTAAAACGCACTTCAGCCGGGAACGCGCGCACCATCACATACGGAACCGCCCCGACCACGCCGACGCACAGCCCCACCGCACCGTAAAGCAGGAACAGGCGCTGCGGGCTATCGCCGGAAAGATGATAGAACGCCCAGCTTGCCGCCGCGAGGAATACGCTGCCGACAATAAACGTGCGGCTGGCGCCAAAACGGTCAGCGGCCAGCCCTGCCAGCAGGCAGCCGATACACAGCATGATAGTGGCAATACTGTTCGCCTGCAGGGTGATTGCGGGGGCAAAACCGTAGTGCTTTTGCAGCCAGACCGGCGACATCAGGATCACCACCACCACGCCGGCGGATAAAAGCCAGGTCAGCAGCATTGAGACCACCACCGCTTTCTGATGCTTCAGCGCGACGGCTTTAACCGGCAGCTCCTGCGCTAACGCTTTACGCTGCTGCATTTCGAGGAAAATCGGCGTCTCCTGGAGCCAACGGCGCAGATACATGGCGACAAGACCAAACGCGCCGCCTAACAGGAACGGAATACGCCAGCCGCCATCGTGGATACCCTGAGGAGTCAGATGAGTATTAATCAGCGTCGCGACGACCGACCCCAGTAATATCCCCACCGTCAGGCCAGCGGTCAGCGTACCGCAGGCGATACCTATTCTTTTTTCCGGTACATGCTCCGCCACAAAGACCCATGCGCCGGGGACTTCACCGCCAATCGCCGCCCCCTGAAGAATGCGCATAAGAAGCAGCAAAAGCGGCGCCACGATGCCTACCGACGCGTAGGTGGGCAGCAGGCCAATCGCCAGCGTAGGCAGCGCCATCAGTAAAATACTCAGGGTAAACATCTTCTTACGCCCGACCAGATCGCCAAAATGGGCCATAATGATGCCGCCAAGAGGACGAGCTAAATAGCCCGCCGCAAAAATGCCGAAGGTCTGCACCTGGCGCAGCCATTCCGGGATATCGGCCGGGAAAAATAGCTCGCCGACAACGGCGGCGAAGAAGACAAAGATAATGAAATCGTAAAACTCCAGCGCGCCGCCGAGGGCGGCCAGCGTCAGCGTTTTATAATCCTGTCGATTCAAAGGTCGGGTGTAGTGTGACATAACGGGCGATCATCCAGAGGTATGAAGATATTCTACGTACGGTGTAAAGTAAAAAACACTATATCGTAAATAAAACAACACACCACTGGTGATGCAGGTTATATCAGGAATACGGTAAATTCAGGATAATGTTTCACGTCTGGCGCTTTTAGGGCGGAAAGCTGCTACTACTTCGCCGTTTGTTTCCACATAAGGCCCCTCAAGCAGTTGTACACAATACGGTACACTCGCGAAAACGCCGTGCACCAGCACGTTACCTTCCGCATCTTTCACACCTTCCAGCGTTTCCTCAATCGCCTTTGGCTGCCCGGGCAGGTTAAGGATCAGCGCCTGCTTGCGGATAACGCCAACCTGACGAGAAAGAATGGCCGTCGGCACAAAGTGCAGGCTCACCTGGCGCATTTGCTCACCAAAGCCGGGCATCACCCGATCGGCAATCGCCAGCGTCGCATCCGGGGTGACATCACGGCGGGCCGGGCCCGTGCCGCCTGTAGTCAGGACCAGATGGCAGCCCATTTCATCGACCAGTTCACAGAGGGTTTGCTCGATAATAACCTGTTCATCCGGGATCAAGCGGGTTTGCAATTCGAAAGGCGTGGAGAGCGCACGGGCCAGCCACGCTTCAAGCGCGGGAATGCCTTTATCCTGATAGACGCCGCTGGAGGCGCGATCGGAAATGGAAACTAAGCCGATTCGTAAGGTGTTCATGATTATTCCGTTCAAACAGTATTAATAGACAGAATAATACACCGAGGGGAGCAAGGCAGACAGTTTAATGTGGCCGACGGACGCCGGCCACATGGGGGATTACAGCAGATCGCCGATCATTTTTTCCAGTTTTTCCTGGTCGATCGCAAACTTGCGGATGCCTTCCGCCAGTTTATCTACCGCCATCGGATCCTGGTTGTGCTGCCACAGGAATTCAGATTCGGTGATACGCGCCGGACGCGCTTTAACTTCGCCGCTGAAGGCCAGTTTGCGTTCGATGGCGCCTTCGCTTTCCGCCAGCTCTTTCAGCAGCGCAGGAGCGATAGTCAGACGGTCACAGCCGGCCAGTTCGAGGATCTCGCCGAGGTTACGGAAGCTTGCGCCCATAACCACCGTTTCGTAACCGTGCTGTTTGTAGTATTCGTAGATTTCGCTTACGGACACCACGCCCGGATCTTCTGTCGGCGCGTACTCTTTCTTATCGGTGTTGGCTTTGTACCAGTCGAGGATACGACCAACGAACGGAGAAATCAGGAATACGCCCGCTTCCGCACAGGCACGCGCCTGAGCGAAGGAGAACAGCAGCGTCAGGTTACAGTTGATGCCTTCTTTTTCCAGCTGCTCAGCGGCGCGAATGCCCTGCCAGGTAGAAGCCAGTTTAATCAGAATGCGATCGTTGCCGATGCCAGCATCGTTGTACAGTTTGATGAGGCGCTTAGCTTTGGCGATAGAAGCCTCGGTGTCATAGGACAGGCGAGCATCAACTTCGGTGGAAATACGGCCAGGGATCAGCTTAAGAATTTCGAGACCAATGTTCACCGCCAGCTTATCGGAAGCATCGATAATCTGCTGCGCGCGGTCGCTGCTCTGGCCGCGAGCCCAGGCAACGGCGTCATCAATCAGCTTACGGTACTCAGGGATCTGAGCCGCGCCGAGAATCAAAGAAGGGTTAGTCGTGGCGTCCTGAGGCTGATACAGCTTCATTGCCGCGATATCTCCGGTATCAGCTACGACAGTGGTGTACTGACGCAGAGAAGTCAATTTATCCGTCATGATAGTGTTTCTCTTAAACAGCAGTTAAGGGGATGTAACCGGTCTGCCAAGATGATAACACGCTGCCGGGGCAGCGCAACCGCCTACAATGCATGAGCGCAGAGTGTGATAAACTGGGCCAATTAATTCCCTGAACACTAAAGGATTGTCACTGGATTGGTAGCGCTTACACTCGCGCACCGATATGGGCAAGAGGATGCTTGATGCCTGATTTTCTGTCGTTTATCAATGAAATACTCTGGGGCTCGGTAATGATTTATCTGTTACTGGGCGCTGGAGTTTGGTTTACCTGGCGAACAAAATATATTCAGTTCCGTTATATCCGCCAGTTTAGCAGAAGTCTGAAAAAGAGCCTTCAGCCGCAGCCCGGCGGGTTAACCTCTTTTCAGGCGCTCTGTATGAGTCTGGCGGCGCGCGTGGGCAGCGGCAATATGGCAGGCGTGGCGCTGGCCATTGCCGCAGGTGGCCCCGGCGCCGTTTTCTGGATGTGGGTCTCGGCGCTGCTCGGCATGGCCAGCAGTTTCGCCGAATGTTCTCTCGCGCAGCTTTATAAAGAGCGCGACTCCCGCGGGCACTTTCGCGGTGGCCCGGCCTGGTATATGGCCCGGGGACTCGGCATGCGCTGGATGGGCGTGCTGTTTTCTATTCTTCTCCTGCTGGCCTACGGCGTCATCTTTAATACCGTACAAGCCAACTCCGTTGCCCATGCCATGGAGTATGCGTTTCGTTTACCCGATGTTATCACCGGCGGCGTGCTGGCGGCGCTGACCCTGCTGGTCATCGTTCGCGGGATTCGCGGCGTAGCGCGGCTGATGCAGTGGCTCGTGCCGCTTATGGCTTTATTGTGGGTGCTGACCAGCCTGATTATCGGCCTGTGGCATATCACCGCCCTGCCGACGATTTTTGAAATCATTTTCCGCTGCGCTTTCGGCTGGCAAGAGGCCGCTGCGGGCGCGGTGGGCTACACCATCAGCCAGGCGCTCACCAGCGGCTTTCAGCGCGGGATGTTTTCCAATGAAGCGGGTATGGGTTCGACGCCAAATTCCGCCGCCGCTGCCGCCTCCTGGCCCCCTCATCCCGCGGCGCAGGGGATCGTACAAATGATTGGCGTCTTTATTGATACCATCGTGATCTGTACCGCCAGCGCAGTGATCATCATGCTGGCGCCGCGAGACGGCAACGAAGAAGCGGCAAGCGGCATTCAGGCTATCCAGCATTCGATGAGCAACCTCGTCGGCGACTGGGGTTCCAGCTTTGTCGCTTTTATCGTGCTGCTGTTCGCCTTCAGTTCGATCGTCGCAAACTATATCTATGCCGAAAATAATCTCATTTTTCTCCGCATGGATAGCCTGCGTAACATCTGGCTGCTGCGTCTGCTCACGCTGTGTATGGTCGTCACCGGCGCGATGGTCAGCCTACCGGTGGTCTGGCAGATGGCGGATATCATCATGGCGCTGATGGCTATAACTAACCTGACGGCTATCCTGCTGCTGTCGCCGACGGTGCGGATCATTGCCAGCGATTATCTGCGACAGCGGAAGCTGGGCCAGCGGCCGGAATTTGACGTCACCCGCTACCCTGAAATTCATCAGCAGCTGGTACCGGGAACATGGGACAACCTGCCGCGCGAATAGCGCGGCAATCGCAGCTATCGATCCTCTCATGACGTTTTTTTGCTAAAGTCGTCAAAAATTTCCTGTAAGGACTGGATATGCTCATTCTGATTTCACCTGCAAAAACGCTCGATTATCAAAGCCCGCTGGCAACGACGCGTTATACCCAGCCAGAGCTACTGGAACACTCTCAGGAGCTTATCGGCATTGCCCGTCAGCTGTCGGCACCGCAGATTGGTAAACTGATGGGCATCAGCGACAAGCTGGCTGACCTGAACGCGACCCGCTTTCACGACTGGCAGCCAGACTTCACCCCGGACAACGCCCGTCAGGCGATCCTGGCGTTTAAGGGTGATGTCTATACCGGCCTGCGGGCAGAGACCTTTAGCGAAGCCGATTTCGATTTTGCCCAGCAGCATCTGCGGATGCTTTCCGGCCTGTACGGCGTTCTGCGCCCGCTGGATCTGATGCAACCCTATCGTCTGGAGATGGGGATTAAGCTTGAGAACGCAAAAGGCAAAGATCTGTATCAGTATTGGGGAGACGTTATTACCGATAAGCTGAATCAGGCGTTGAAAGCCCAGGGCGACGATATCGTGGTAAATCTGGCCTCTGATGAGTACTTCAGGTCGGTGAAACCCAAACGGCTTGAGGGCCAGCTGATAAAGCCGGTATTCCTTGATGAGAAAAACGGCAAGTTTAAAGTGATCAGCTTCTACGCTAAAAAAGCGCGCGGCTTGATGAGTCGTTACATTATTGAGAATCGCTTAACGAAGCCGGAGCAGCTGACCCGCTTTGATAGCGAAGGTTATTTCTTTGACGCCGACGCTTCGGGTAACGGAGAGCTGGTCTTTAAACGCCACGAGCAGTAAAAAACCGCTTCCCTGCCGCCAATCACGCAGCAGGGAAGCGCTGATTCAGACTTAGCCCATCATCAGCTTACGCAGCGCGGCAAAATCGGCCGGCAGATTATGCGACAGCAGCGGCAGATCGGCGCGATCGGCCAGCTCTTTCGGCAGCGGCAGCGTCTCTTGCAGAATCTCTTCCACGCTCTCTTTAAACTTCGCCGGATGCGCCGTGCCGAGGAACAGGCCATACTCACCCGCCTGCAGCTGGTCGCGCAGCGCGCGATAAGCAATCGCCGCATGCGGTTCTGAGGTGTAGCCGATAGCCTTCAGCTCACGCATGGTCTCTTTGGTGGTTTCATCATCCACCGCCGCGTAGCCGAGCTCGTTCAGGCGCCAGGTTTTACGACGGAACAGCTCTTCCACGCGCGGCCAGTTGTTCGGCTGGCTGACGTCCATGGCGTTAGACAGCGTGGCCTGGGTTGCTTTCGGCGACCAGTTACCGTCCTGCAGGAAGCGCGGCACGGTGTCGTTGGCGTTAGTCGCCGCAATAAAGCGTTTGATTGGCAGACCCAGAGATTTGGCCAGCAGGCCGGCGGTCAGATCGCCAAAGTTACCGCTGGGTACCGAGATAACCAGCTGGTTACGGGCTTCCTGAGGCAGCTGAGCCACGGCTTCAAAGTAGTAGCAAATCTGCGCCAGCAGGCGGCTGATATTGATTGAGTTAGCCGAGTTAAGACCCAGCGCAGCTTTCAGCTCTTCATCATCAAAGGCCTGTTTAACCAGCGCCTGGCAGGCGTCAAAGTCGCCGTCGATAGCCACAGTTTCAATGTTACCGCCGAGAGTGCAGAACAGCTTTTCCTGCAGCGGGCTGATTTTGCCGCGCGGATAGAGAATGACCACTTTGACGTTTGGCAGGCCATAAAACGCGTGCGCAACCGCCGCGCCGGTGTCGCCGGAGGTGGCCGTCAGAATAGTGACCGGTTTGTCGCCTGCGATATGGGTGAGCATCTGCGCCATAAAACGGCCGCCGAAGTCTTTAAACGCCAGAGTCGGGCCGTGGAACAGTTCGAGGCAGCCGACGTCGTCCTGCACTTTGCTGACCGGCGCCGGGAAGGTAAAGGCGTTGCCGATGCGCTCTTGCAGAACGCCCTGCGGGATCTCATCGCCGATAAATGCCGACAGGATTTTTGCGCTACGCGACACAAAGTCCTGCTGCAGCATCTCGTCGATTTCAGTCAGGCTGAATTCCGGCAGATCGTGCGGGAAGAACAGCCCCTGATGTTTGCCAAGCCCCTGCGTGACGGCCTGCGCAAAGCTGACCTGTTCGTTATGATCTTTTAAGTTATAGAGTTTCATTGGTTATCCCACTACTCGAGCGCCCGCCGTGTCCAGCCGGCAAATATGAACGAAGCCTTCCTGATTTTGCAGATAGTGCGTAGCCAGCCAGTCGGCGACGCGCTGCGCGGTTTCCGGTTTATCGCATAGTGCAAACAACGTTGGACCGGAACCGGAAATGCCGCACGCCTGCGCGCCAATTTCCATTGCTGCCTGACGCGCTTCGCTGAAGCCCGGCAGTAGTTTGGTACGATACGGTTCGGCAATCACATCTTTCATCAATTTCGCCGCCAGCTGAGGCTGGCGGGAATAGCAGGCATGAATAAAGCCCGCCAGATGACGACCGTGGGCAATACAGTCCTGACGGCGATACTGCGCCGGCAAAATTGCCCGCGCCTCCGCGGTGGAGACCTTAATACCCGGATAGGCCAGCACCCACAGCCACTCGTCGAAGGCCGGAATCTGCTGGCTGATGATGCCGTTTTCCTCAAGCATCAATTGTATCCCGCCCAGATAGCACGGCGCGACGTTATCGTAATGGATACTGCCGGAAATCCGCCCTTCCATCTCGCCCATCAGCGCCAGCATTCGGCTCTCACTGAGCGGCTTGCCGCAGAACTCGTTCATCGCGACCAGCGCGGCGACGACGGAACAGGCGCTGGAACCCAGGCCGGAACCAATCGGCATGTTTTTTTCCAGGGTCATCGCCACCGGTACCTTCTTGCCAATCTCCTGGCAAAAACGCTCCCAGCATTGATAGACGATATTTTCCTGCGGCGCCGTCGGCAGTTTGCTGGCGAAGCGACCCACGTTTTGCAGGCTAAAGCTCGTCGCCGCCTCAACCGAGACATTGTCCCCCAGCAGCGTGCCGTCAACCGGCGTTACCGCCGCGCCCAGCACGTCAAACCCGACGCTCATATTAGCACTGGAAGCCGGGGCATATACTTTGACCATCTTAAACTCCTAACTTCCATGACAGGGTACGCAGCAGGTCGGCGAAAACGCCAGCCGCCGTCACATCGTTACCCGCACCATAACCGCGCAGCACCAGCGGCAGCGGCTGGTAATAGTGGCTATAGAACGCCAGCGCATTCTCGCCGTTTTTCACTTTAAACAGCGGATCGTTGCCATCAACCGCGGCGATTTTCACGCGGCAGGTGCCATCCTCTTCGATATTACCGACATAGCGCAAGACCTTGCCTTCATCGCGCGCTTTTGAGACCCGCGAGGCAAACTCGTCATCCAGAGAAGGCAGGCGTGCCATAAAGCTGTCGACATCGCCGCTGGCGTCAAAACCCGCCGGTAGCGCCGGCTCTACGATAATGTCAGACAGCTCCAGTTCGCGCCCGGTTTCACGTGCGAGGATCAGTAGCTTACGCGCGACATCCACCCCGGAAAGATCGTCGCGCGGATCCGGTTCGGTATAGCCCATTTCACGCGCCAGCTTCGTCGCCGCGGAGAAGCTTACGCCTTCGTCCAGCTTACCGAAGATAAATGACAGCGAGCCGGACAGAATACCGGAGAAGCGCAGCAGCTCATCGCCGGCGTTCAGCAGATTTTGCAGGTTTTCGATTACCGGCAGCCCCGCGCCGACGTTGGTATCGTATAAAAACTTACGTCGTGAGCTGCTCGCGGCATGACGCAGCTGATGATAGTAATCCAGCGATGAGGTATTGGCCTTTTTGTTCGGCGTTACCACGTGGAAACCTTCGCGCAGGAAATCGGCGTACTGATCGGCCACCGCCTGGCTGGAGGTACAGTCGACAATCACCGGGTTCAGCAGATGGTACTCTTTCACCAGACGAATAAGTCGTCCCAGGTTGAACGCCTCTTTGGCTTCCGCCAGCTCATCGCGCCAGTGTTCAAGGTTCAGGCCGTGTACGTTGGTCAGCAAGGCGCGCGAGTTAGCCACCCCGCAAACGCGGAGGTCGATATGTTTACTCTTCAACCAGCTCTGCTGGCGCTTGATCTGTTCGATCAGCGCGCCGCCGACGCCGCCGATGCCAATGACAAACACTTCAATCACCTGATCGGTATTGAACAGCATCTGGTGGGTCACGCGAACGCCGGTGGTCGCATCATCGTTGCTCACGACAACGGAAATAGAGCGCTCGGAAGAACCCTGGGCAATCGCCACAATGTTGATATTGGCGCGCGCCAGCGCAGCGAAGAATTTAGCGGAAATCCCACGCAGGGTGCGCATACCATCGCCGACAACCGAAATAATCGCCAGGCGTTCCATGATCGACAGCGGCTCAAGCAGCCCCTCTTTCAGCTCCAGATAAAATTCATCTTCCATTACCCGCTTCGCCCGAGCGCAATCGCTCTGCGGCACGCAGAAGCTGATGCTGTATTCGGAAGAGGACTGGGTGATAAGAACAACGGAGATTCCCGCGCGGGACATAGTGGCGAACACGCGCGCCGCCATGCCAACCATCCCCTTCATCCCCGGCCCGGAGACGTTGAACATCGCCATATTGTTGAGATTAGAGATACCTTTCACCGGCAGATCGTCTTCATCGCTGCTGCCGCCGATAAGCGTACCCGGCGCCTGCGGATTACCGGTATTTTTGATTAAACAGGGGATCTGGAACTGGGCGATGGGGGCGATAGTACGCGGGTGCAAAACTTTGGCGCCGAAGTAGGAGAGCTCCATAGCTTCCTGATAGGACATCGACTTCAGCAAACGCGCATCCGGCACCTGACGCGGGTCGCAGGTATAAACGCCGTCAACGTCGGTCCAGATTTCACAGCAGTCGGCGCGCAGGCAGGCGGCCAGCACCGCTGCGGAGTAGTCAGAGCCGTTACGGCCCAGCACCACCAGTTCGCCCTTTTCGTTACCGGCGGTAAAGCCCGCCATCAGCACCATATGGTCAGCCGGGATCTGGCTGGCGGCAATGCGGCGGGTCGACTCGGCGATGTCCACGGTGGATTCGAGGTAATGGCCAACGGCAAGCAGTTTTTCAACCGGATTAATCACCGTGACGTTATGACCGCGCGCTTCCAGTAAGCCGGCCATAATAGCGATGGAGAGCTTTTCTCCCCGGCAGATCAGAGACGCATTGACGCTATCCGGGCACTGTCCGAGCAGGCTAATACCGTGCAGGACGTGTTTGATTTGCGCAAACTCCTGCTCGACAAACATTTTCAACTGAGCGTGCGGAAAGCCCGGCTGGGCATCGGCGAGGCCTTGCAGAAGTTCGGCGAAAATGCGTTCGGCATCAGCGATATTAGTCAGCGCATCCTGCCCGCCAATGGTTTTTTCGATCATCGCAACCAGATGGTTAGTGATCTTCGCCGGGGCAGACAGTACGGTCGCTACCTGCCCCTGCCTGGCATTACTCTCCAGAATATCGGCAACACGCAGAAAACGTTCTGCATTTGCCACTGATGTACCGCCGAACTTCAACACACGCATGGTTATGACCCCTTGATTTTTTATCGAAAAAAAAGCCCGCACTGTTCAGGTGCGGGCTTTTTTCTGTGTTTCCTGTACGCGTCAGCCCGCACCGTTACCTGTGGTAATAGTGGTGGTGATAATCGTGGTGATCATGCCGATGCGATTCATGGATGTTGTGTACTCTGTAATTTTTATCTGTCTGTGTCCTGTGCCTATATTGGTTAAAGTATCTGTCGACTTAAGTCAACGAATTTCTACTTTTAGCCCTTTTTTTCACACCTGGCCAATACGCCATAGCAACCTGACAATTCATCCGGATTTACGCATCCAGACGCCAATAATTAGCACATAAGACCATATGAAAATAATATGACAGCATTTTACCCTGGGAGGTTTTTTTCAATATCGTGCAGTAAACGATGCAGCATGGCGGTGTCTCGCTGCTGCAAAAGTCCTATCCGCTGCTCCAGCCAGTCGGACAGTTTTACATCGTCACCCGCGCCGAGGCGGTTAAGCAGATCGCGCGTTCGCAGGCGTAACGCCTGCAGCTGATTACCATCTGCGTCGGCGGAGGTTGACGGGGCCAGTTGCAGCAATGAGCTCAGTTGGTAGCAATAGACCATCACCGACTGCCCCAGGTTTAGCGAAGGATAGTCAGCCGCCATCGGCACACCGGTCAACACATCGGCAAGGGCCAGCTCTTCATTCGTCAAACCAGAATCTTCCCGACCAAACACCAGCGCGGCATGATGCATCCACTGCGCTTTTTCTTCCAGCAGCGGCAGGAGCTGCTGCGGCGTCGCGTAGTAGTGGAAACGCGCCCGGCTGCGGGCGGTCGTGGCCACGGTAAAATCAACATCGTGCAGCGCCTGCTCCAGCGTGGCATAAGTGTTGATATTATCGAGGATATCGCCAGAACCGTGCGCGACCCAGCGCGCGGCGGGCTGCAAATGCGCCTCGCTATCGACGATACGCATGTCGCTAAACCCCATGGTTTTCATCGCTCTGGCTGCCGCCCCGACGTTTTCCGCCCGAGCCGGGGACACTAATACAATTGATAAACGCATTCGGTTTCTCTTTTACCTTTTAGGCGGTGGGAATAACGATTTTTTCCCTCATTTTACGCGCCGTGAATTTACAAATTTGCAACAAAAATCACTAAATTTGAGCTTTATCACCCATAAAAAAAACTAAACTATTCCCAAGGCACCATGACACAGAGTATGTTAACAGAACGGCTTTATCCGTATGTTTGGCAATGAAATTTACGTCCGAGTACGTTTTGAGGCTTTGGATTCACCGCGTTTATTATTTTCTCATTGCAACTAATTGAGCGAAGTATGAATTGTGAAGATGAATCCCGTTTAGATGCAATGATTTCACAAGACTGTTAACGTGCTACAATTGAACTTGATATATGTCAACGAAGCGTAGTTTTATTGGGTGTCATGCCTCACTTAGCCTGTTATGTTGCTGTTAAAATGGTTAGGATGACAGCCGTTTTTGACACCGTCGGGTCCAGAGGGAAAGTACCCACGACCAAGCTAATGATGTTGTTGACGTTGATGGAAAGTGCATCAAGAACGCAATTACGTACTTTAGTCATGTTACGCCGGGCATGTTAATTTGCGACATGCACCAGGCAGGTCAGGGACTTTGGTACTTCCTGTTTCGATTTAGTTGGCAATTTAGGTAGCAAACATGCAGACCCCGCACATTCTTATCGTTGAAGACGAGTTGGTAACACGCAACACGTTAAAAAGTATTTTCGAAGCAGAAGGTTATGATGTATTCGAAGCGACCGATGGCGCGGAAATGCATCAGATCCTGTCTGAAAATGATATCAACCTGGTGATCATGGATATCAACCTGCCGGGTAAAAATGGTCTCCTGTTAGCACGCGAACTGCGTGAGCAGGCGGACGTCGCGCTGATGTTCCTCACCGGCCGCGATAACGAAGTGGATAAAATCCTTGGCCTCGAAATTGGCGCCGATGATTATATCACTAAACCGTTCAACCCACGTGAACTGACGATCCGCGCGCGCAACCTGCTCTCCCGTACCATGAACCTGGGTACCGTGAGCGAAGAGCGCCGTAGCGTGGAAAGCTATAAGTTCAACGGCTGGGAGCTGGATATCAATAGCCGCTCGCTGGTAAGCCCCAATGGTGAGCAGTACAAGCTGCCGCGCAGTGAATTCCGCGCCATGCTGCACTTCTGCGAAAATCCGGGCAAAATCCAGTCGCGTGCGGAACTGCTGAAGAAAATGACCGGCCGTGAGCTGAAGCCGCACGACCGTACCGTGGACGTGACCATCCGTCGCATTCGTAAGCATTTTGAATCCACTCCGGACACCCCGGAAATTATCGCCACCATCCATGGCGAGGGGTACCGCTTCTGTGGCGACCTGCAGGAATAACACCGTTTTTCTTGCTGTCATAACGTAAAAACGGCGCAATTCGCGCCGTTTTTTTATTTCCAGATCCTGAACTTATCGTCATCCTGACCAGCGTCCGGCAGCTCACCTTTTGCCTTCGGCAGAGATAACGCGTACCAGTCAACGTGGCGGGTCAGGAACATCAGCGCACTTAACGCCAGCAGCAATACGCCGGTCCCCAGCAGCAATGCGCTATCTTCCGATCGCAACAGCATCCACATAACGCCGTCCAGCAGCAGTAGCGCACAGACGAACAGTAAACTGTTACGCCAACCATTCAAGACTGCCTGAAGATACACCCCGTTGATAAGCGCGCCTAGCAGGCTGGCGGCAATCCACGATGCCGTAAAACCGATATGTTCAGACAGCGCCAGCAGCACCAGATAGAACATGACCAGCGACAGCCCCACCAGCAGATACTGCATGGGGTGCATGCGATACCGCGTTAAGCTTTCAAAAACAAAAAATGCCATAAACGTCAGCGTTATCAACAGAACGGCATATTTTGTCGCCCGATCGGTCAGCTGATATTGATCGGCGGGCGTGGTGACATTCACGTTGAAAGCGGGCAACTGACGCCACTCAATCTGCCGACCCTCAACAAAAAACTTCGCCATATTGTTGGCAAACCAGGTGCTTTGCCACTGGGCGCTATAGCCTGTTGGGCTGACTTCCCGCTTTGCAGGTAAAAAGTCACCAAGGAAACCCGGGTGCGGCCAGTTGCCGGCAAGCTGTAAGGTACTGTTGCGCCCAAGCGGAACCACCGAGAAGCTGCCGCTGCCATTCAGATTGAGCGTGAATTCAATATCCAGCGCTTTTTGTTCAGGGAGTAACAGCGGCATCGGCATATGAATGCCCTCCCCGCTATCGTCGAGACCCGGCCCAGGCTCAACGGGTAGCCTCTCGCCATTGAGCTCTGGTGACTTAATCTCGCCAATACCGCGCGCATCGCTGACGCTGACGACCAGAAACGGTCTGCCCAGCGTAATCGTCTGCTTCCTGAGCGCCTTGATGCGCGAAGGTTCAAAATGCGCTTTGACGCTGAGATTATTGTGCCAGATCTGCCCCTCATAGATACCGATTCTCCGGGATTCAACATCCTGATTACCGGTGACCGCCAGCGTCTCCGGCAGCCAGTAGTGTACCCATTGGGTTTGATATTCTACCGTTTTAGTTCCCTCAACCCGCGTTAGCGTCTCGGTCACCGGAATGGCAATCATCGGTCCGGCCAGTTTCTGCGATCCGCTGGTGCTGCTCTCCAGCGCGTCAACCACGTCGCTACGATAGTCCGCGCGTTCAACGATCAGCTGCCGGACCAGCATCAGCGGGATCGACAACAGTAAAATGCATCCCAGCAGGGTGCTCATTTTCCAGAATAGTGGTGATTTCAACATAGCCCTCTCCTTAGTGATGCGCTCACCTTAAAGGGGCCGTGTGGGGAGAGTTTGAAGCTATGTGAAGTGAGCGTGAAGTCTCAGCAAAGCGCACGCGCCGCCTTCAGGGCGATTAACCAGCTGGATATCCCCCTGATGCAGGCGCGCGACTTCACGAACAAACGCCAGCCCCAGGCCACTGCTTTTTTGCCCATTTTCACGAGGCAGAGAATAGAAACGTTCAAAAATACGCCCCAGGGCGTAGTCGGGAATGCCGCATCCCGTATCGCATACGGTTAACAGCACGCCGCCATCACGCTCTTCAGCACCAAGCAGGATTTCCCCTGCGGAAGGCGTGAAATCGATAGCATTATCAACGAGATTACCCAACGCCTGCGCCAGAAGCTCCCGATCGCCTTCAACCATCAGAGGCGTATCCTGCCAGCGCAGCGTCACTTTTTTCGCCGCCAGCGCGATCTCGCGCTCCTCGGCCAGGCGATGAAATAGCTCAGCGACGGGGACGGGACGTCGGGCGATCTCCAGCCGGTTCTCCAGCCGGGCCTGCTGGAGCAAATTTTCCACCAGCAACTGCATTCGCGCGTTCTGCGCCAGAATATTACGCGTAAAACGGGCGGCGACCTCAGGCGGAGGAGCCTCACGGAGAATTTCTGCCGCGCCGCGAATCGCCGCCAGCGGGCTCTTCAGCTCATGGGTCAGCGCATAAATATAGTTTTCAATGGCGTTTTTACCTTCAAGCTTAAGGCGCATACTCTCCAGCGCCTGCGCCAGCTTACGCAGTTCGCTGCCGCCCAGATTCGGCAGCGGAACCGGACGATCGGCGGTCACGGAGTCCGCGTAGCGAACCAGCTTGCCGATGGAAAAGTTAATCCACCATACCATCGCAGCGCCTATCAGGAGCGCGATCCCCAGCAGCGCCCCGCCGGCCCACAGAATACGCCGCTCGCTGCGTTTAATGACCGGCGCCATGGCCAGATTGGGTTTCCCGACGCTTAGCACGCCAATGATTCGGCCGCTGTCAGTCACCGGCGCGGCAATATACATCACCGAGCTGTTATCATCGTTCGGATCGCTGCGCGTGCTGCGCGCGCCGTAT
The DNA here is from genome assembly GCF_040061575.1 of Klebsiella sp. CB_Kp196. NCBI lineage: Bacteria > Pseudomonadati > Pseudomonadota > Gammaproteobacteria > Enterobacterales > Enterobacteriaceae > Klebsiella > Klebsiella sp. CB_Kp196. The sequence continues at coordinate 27,706 of NZ_JBEAFH010000051.1, read as the reverse complement.
TGCCCGCGTAAAGTGAGCCAGACATCGTTCCAGCGCGAGTAGTCTTGCCCCAGCGCACTGTCCGCAGAATCAAACACCACCTTGCCCTGCGCATCGGTCATATAGACGTGATATTCATTGCGAACTTTATTAATGCCGGCAATGTTGGCGTTGATCGGCTGGCGATGCAGCGTTTGAAAAGCCTGGGCCAGGCGCCCGTGCTGGGGATCGGCGGAGAGTAAATCCTCGCGGGCCAGCTCGGCAAGCAGGGTAGCCGTATCAATCAGCGTCCCTTCGGTTGCCCGCCGGACCCCGGGTTTAATCTCCTGAACGAAGATGGAAAGCACAAACCAGGCCGCGATCGCCACAATCAAAAAGTAGCCCATCAGCAGCCGCATACCGATGCGCATCAGAAGCCTCCAAGGCTGTATCCCATGCCGCGGTGCGTATTGATGGGGGAGATGTCAGGGTTCACTTCTCGCAGCTTAGCGCGCAGCGTTTTGATATGAGTATCCACGGTACGATCGAAGCTCTCGTTCGCATCGCCCCATACCTGCTCCATCAGCAGCTGGCGGGAAAAAATGCGCCCCGGAGAGTGCAGTAGCGTTTTTAATAATAAAAACTCATAGCGGGTCAGATTCAGGCTCTGACCGCACCAGGTGACCCGAGCCGCGGCGTCGTTCAATGTGAACTCCCCCACGCGCAAGAGCGGTGGAGGGGCGGCGAACTTCTGCAGCCGCCGCAGAACGGTGCGAACTCTGGCGCAAACTTCACGAGGGGAAAATGGCTTGGCAATATAGTCATCAGCGCCGATTTCCAGGCCAAGCAGCTTATCCACCTCTTCGCTGCGGGCCGTCAGGAACAGCACCGGCAGCGCCGGGTAGCGAGCAAGCAGCCGCCGACAGAGCTCAAACCCGCTGATATCCGGCAGCCCGACGTCGAGAATCGCCAGGTCGGGTTGGTGGTGATGTGCCGCATCGAGCGCCGGCAGCCCGCGCTCGAACGCCGTAACGATAAATCCTTCCTGCTGCAGCTGGTAGACGAGCGTATCGGCGATGCTCATCTCATCTTCCACCAACCAGATCCGCGGTTGTTGCATCGGCGTTCCCTGTTATTTATTCCATGGCATAATCGGCACCGCGCTAATCGCGTTCTTCGGCGAGCCATCGACGATTTTATCCGAATAGGTCAGATAGACCAGCGCATTGCGTTTGGCATCGTAAAAGCGCACCACCTGCAGCTTTTTAAATACCAGCGAGGTGCGTTTCTGGAACACGACATCGCCCTGCGTTTTACCGTTTTTGATTTTATCCGTCAGCTCAATCGGCCCCACCTGCTGACAGGAGATCGCAGCATCAGAGGTATCTTCCGCCAGCCCTAACCCGCCTTTAATTCCCCCGGTTTTCGCCCGGCTGATGTAGCACGTCACGTTTTGTACATCCGGGTCGTCAAAGGCCTCTACGACAATTTTATGATCCGGCCCAAGGAACTTAAACACGGTATCCACAGAGCCAATTTGCTCCGCCTGCGCCATCTGAGACCCCGCCAGTAAAAGCATACCTGCCACTAACTTCTTGTATTTCATATTGTTACCATTCTTAAAAATTTAGCTGAGTGATTATCACACATTAAGAAGAAAAGTTTTATAGATCACAGCTTTACAAAATTACCACCGATACTTCTGGAAGAATCGCATTTAAAAGCAAAAAAAACACTGAATGCTAAAACATCAAAAAATGCTATTATCCGCTACCTTTAGTATCAGGCACCTGAGTTTAAGGATGGGGATATTTTATGGATCAAGCAGGGATTATTCGCGATCTCCTTAGCTGGCTGGAAGGTCACCTGGATCAGCCACTCTCACTGGACAATGTGGCAGCGAAGGCGGGCTATTCCAAGTGGCATCTGCAAAGAATGTTCAAGGACGTGACCGGCCATGCCATTGGTGCCTATATTCGCGCCCGTCGCTTATCTAAGTCAGCGGTTGCCCTACGCCTGACCGCGCGTCCGATTCTCGATATTGCGCTGCAGTATCGCTTTGACTCGCAGCAGACTTTTACTCGCGCATTTAAAAAACAGTTCTCGTTGACGCCAGCCCTTTACCGACGCTCCCCCGACTGGAGCTCTTACGGTATGCGTCCTCCGCTGCGTCTGGGCGAGTTCACCATGCCGCAGTACGAATTCGTCACGCTGAACACCACTCAGCTGGTCGGCGTGACCCAGAGCTATACCTGCAAGCTGGAAGAGATCTCCGATTTCCGTAATCAGATGCGCGTGCAGTTCTGGCGTGAATTCCTCGCCAATACGCCGTCGATTCCTCCGACGCTGTACGGCCTGCATGAGCCGCGTCCGAGCCTCGATAAAGACGATGAGCAGGAGGTGTTTTACACCACCGCGCTGACGCCGGAGCTGGCTAACGGCCATCTGCACAACGCCCACCCGGTGACGCTGGAAGGCGGCGAATACGTGATGTTTACCTACGAAGGATTGGGCACCGGGCTACAGGAATTTATTCTGACGGTTTACGGCACCTGCATGCCGATGCTCAATCTCACTCGTCGTAAGGGCCTGGATATCGAACGCTTCTTCCCGGAAGATGAAAACCGGAATCAGGAACCGCCTATTCAGCTGCGCTGCGAATACCTGATTCCGATTCGTCGTTAACGCTGTAGCTCATCCATCGCGGGGGCATCAAGATGCGAGACATCCCCCGCGGTTTCCACGACCCATCCCGACGCCAGCCAGGGGCTTTGCTGATAGTCAACGCGAGAGATAGAGCAGTTGCGCAGACGCAGGCGACGCTCCGCATAGGCGGGCAAGCCAAGAATCGTACTCACCAGACACCCCAGCGCCATGCCGTGGCTCACCAGCAGCGGCCGGCTACCTGCGGGCAGCTCCAGACAAGAGGTCAGCGCCGCGTGCATACGGTCGCTCAGCTCCTGCATTGACTCTCCCTGCGGGATGCGCCCGTCGGGCGTACCGTTAACCAGCTGTCGACGCCAGCCCTCTTCTTCTTCGCTCAGCGAGTCGATATGGCGCTTTTCCAGCACGCCCATATCCAGCTCACGCAAGCGTGAATCGGTCATGACGCTGCATCCGCAGGCTTCAGCGATGATTTCTGCGGTACGCCGCGTCCGGCCTAAATCGCTGGCGATAATATGCGTAATCCCCAGCGTTCTGGCGCGCTCGCCTACCTGCCAGGCCTGACGCTCACCGTGGGCGGTAAGCGGACTGTCGGACTGGCCCTGAATACGTCGCTCGGCGTTCCACTGCGTTTCACCGTGGCGAACAAGGTATACCTGTAACATGCTTTATTATCCGTTATGAGCTCTTAACCATTAAGCTACAAGCATAGCCGCCTGCAACAAGAATGATTTGGAGTATACTGCGATGATGTTTAGTATTTCTGAGTTGTTTTGATTATGCACCATGTTGTCTCAGCTACCACTAATCCCGCCAAAATTCAGGCAATTCTGCAGGCTTTTAACGAGATCTTCGGCGAAGGATCCTGCCACATTGAGTCCGTCTCCGTCGAGAGCGGCGTGCCGGAACAGCCTTTCGGCAGCGACGAAACGCGCGCTGGCGCACGAAACCGCGTGGCTAACGCGCGTCGCGCGCAGCCCAATGCTGACTTCTGGGTCGCTATTGAAGCCGGCATCGATGAAGGCAGCACCTTTAGCTGGGTGACGATCGAGGACGGCAGCCTGCGCGGCGAAGCGCGCTCGGCGACCCTGCCGCTGCCGCAGGTCATTCTTGAAAAAGTCCAGGCAGGAGAAGCGCTGGGGCCGGTGATGTCTCAGTATACCGGCATCGATGAAATTGGCCGTAAAGAGGGCGCTATCGGCGTATTTACGGCCGGAAAACTGACGCGCAGCAGCGTTTATCATCAGGCCGTCGTGCTGGCGCTAAGCCCGTTTCATAACGCTATTTATCGTTAACGTTAATCAACGCCTGCTCCAGCCACAGACGCAGCTCCGGCGGGGCTGACTTCAGGCTGTTCGAACCGCGGGTAATGGTGGCGATCCCGGCGCCGAGCTCGTTTTTCAGCTCGCGCTGGCTCATCTCGCCGCGCAGCAGCTCTTCAATAATACGCACCCGCGTGCCCAGCGCCTCGCGCTCGTCGGGCGTCAGCATGAGCTGTAAAAGCGGCAGATGGAGATCGTCGGCGTACGCCTGCTGCAGGAGGGCAACAAATCGCAGCCACTCCTGATGACGCTGTTCGGCCACCGCCGCTGAATAGGGGGATTGTTGGGTCATGTTACGCCACCTGTCGAATGTACTCACTAACGAGTACAAAGCATAACATACTTCTGTCCGGACTCTACGGATTTCGGGCAACATCGCGAAATACGATGTTGCCCGACGACGGCGATATTAATAGCGCAGCTTCCACTCCGTATCGCTCAGCAGCGTCTCTTTCTGGCCCATAAAATAGCGATAGTAGGCGTCATAGGACAAAACGTTTTTCACGTAGCCGCGCGTTTCAGAGAAAGGAATGCTCTCAATAAACGCCACCGCGTCAATGCGGCCGCCGCTGTTGCCCCGCCACGTGCGCACCCGCCCGGGACCGGCGTTATAGGCCGCGGAGGCGAAGATACGGTTATTGCCAAACTGCTGGTAAACATATTGCAGATAGCTGGTACCAATGTTGATGTTCATTTCCGGATCGAGCAGCTGCGATGGACCGCTATAGCCGGGAATACTGAACATGCTCACCGTATGCGTTGCCGTCCCCGGCATAATCTGCATCAGACCGCGGGCGCCAACCGGTGAACCGGCTTTCGGGTTCCAGGCGCTCTCCTGACGCGCAATGGCCATCGCGTAGCTTTGCGGAATATCTTTACCGCTGATATAGCGGGTAAAGAGGTCGTTATAGGCCAGCGGGAAACGCTCTTCCAGCTGATCCCACAATTTACCGGCGATGGTGGCCTGGACGCTGAGATCCCACCAGTTCTGATTAAACGCGTAACGAGCCAGCTGCGCCTGCTGGTCTTTGGTCTTGCTGGTGACCAGATTGGCCCACTCGCTGCGGGCGGTGTTATCCATATTCCAGTACATCAGTTCGCGCACCCGCGCCATTTCCGGCCCCGAGGTCAGCGCCGGATCGAGGTTCGCTGGCGCTTTATCGATGCGGAACCTGTACTCCTCGCCAAGGCGCTGCGCGGCGACCATCGGATAGAAGCCGCGCTGCTGCATCAGCGAGCGGAGAATATCTTTCGCTTCGTCATCGCGCCCGCGCTCCAGCAGCAGATCGGCCTGCCAGTAGCGCCATTCGTCCTTCTCTTTCGCTTCCATCGGCAAGCGCGCCAGCCAGGTGTTCAGGCCCCGGCGGTCCCCAAGGCCCAGCGCCATACGAACCCGGCGCTCCACCAGCGAGGTGGATTGCGAACGCATGATGACATCGTCGCGCCAGATGGCCTGCTCTTCGGTCACGTCGCTGCCCATCAGGCGCCAGGCGACGATGTCCCGCAGCTCCTGAATCTGATCTTCATTGAGCTGCTGCGCCTGCGCTAATGAGGGGATCATCAGGCGCGCATTTTCCACATCCTGCCGCGCAACGCTGGCAAACGCGACCGCCGCCATCTGGCGGGTAAAATCCGTCGCGCCGGTTGTCCGGGCGAACGTCATCACGCTATTGGGATCGTTAGCCAGCGCGATGACCGCCGTCGAAATCGTTTGATAATCGGCAGGCATCTGCTGGGCCAGGACCCGCACCAGGCTGGTATTGCCCGCTTTCATCGCCAGGCGAATGCGTTCAAGGTAGGCCAGCGGATCCTGCTGGCCGGAGGCGCGCCAGGCGCCAAACAGCTGATCACAGGCGTTTGGCTGACTTTTGCCGCTCAGCCACAGCGCTTTGGCGCCGTCCCAGGCCTCCTGAGCCTGGCCGACGTTCCACTTCGCATAGTAGTAATTGCACTGCGCCTCGGTGCCGGTCGGCTTATCCGGACTGAAGGCCAGCAGGCCGCGCCAGTCGCTACGGCGCGCCAGTTCATTGACGAACCGTGATTTCAGCGAGCGCGCGGGGGGCAGCGTCGGGTTGGCGGCGATAAAGTTGGTCACCACCAGCGCCGGCTGGTTCATCAGATCGTCGGTAATCTGCCGGTACTGGAGATAAGGATAGAGCGGATAGGTCGTCAGGGTGGGCATCAGCTGATTGACGACGTCCATTTGTCGACTGTCCCACGCCTGTTTAATTTGAGCATAGCGGCTGCGCTGTTCATCCAGTGAATCCGCATGCGCCAGTTGGCTTAACGTCAGCAGACTTACGCCGGCGGCCAGAAGACGCCACGTCACAGTTTTGGCTTTTTCCACAAGCTCTTCCTCTATTCAGATACACCACAGCAGCATCATGCCGCGGGCAAAAATTTCAGGTATTACGTAGATATGCTAATCAGACAACGCGAATCGCGCCACGTCCCGGACATTTTTTTACGCTTTTGTGAATCCCATCGCCTCGCTGGGATTAAAGCGCGAAAAAGGCTACACTTCGCCTTTGAAAACTATTCACTACCCTACTCAAAATCATTCTGGCTGCATCAAGCGAGCCTGAGGGATGAAGAGTATATAAAAGAGGCGAAGTCCAACGTGGCTCAATTCGTTTATACCATGCATCGTGTCGGCAAAGTGGTTCCGCCGAAACGTCATATTCTGAAAAATATCTCCCTGAGCTTTTTCCCTGGCGCAAAAATCGGCGTTCTCGGTCTGAACGGCGCCGGTAAGTCTACCCTGCTGCGCATCATGGCCGGCATCGATACCGATATCGAAGGCGAGGCCCGTCCGCAGCCGGGCCTGAAAATCGGCTATCTGCCGCAGGAGCCGCAGCTCAATCCGGAGCAGACCGTCCGTGAGTCGGTTGAAGAAGCGGTGGCCGAAGTGGTCAACGCCCTGAAAGGTCTCGACGAGGTGTACGCCAAATACGCGGAGCCGGATGCCGACTTCGACAAGCTCGCCGCTCAGCAGGGCAAGTTCGAAGAGATTATCCAGGCGCACGATGGCCATAACCTGAACGTCCAGCTTGAGCGCGCGGCGGATGCCCTGCGTCTGCCGGACTGGGACGCGAAAATCGCCAACCTGTCCGGCGGTGAGCGCCGCCGCGTCGCGCTGTGCCGCCTGCTGCTGGAAAAACCAGACATGCTGCTGCTCGATGAACCGACTAACCACCTGGATGCAGAGTCCGTCGCGTGGCTGGAACGCTTCCTGCACGATTTCGAAGGCACCGTCGTGGCGATTACCCACGACCGCTACTTCCTCGATAACGTCGCCGGCTGGATCCTTGAGCTTGACCGCGGCGAAGGTATTCCGTGGGAAGGCAACTACTCCTCCTGGCTGGAGCAGAAAGATCAGCGTCTGGCGCAGGAAGCTTCTCAGGAAGCGGCGCGCCGTAAGTCAATCGAGAAAGAGCTGGAGTGGGTCCGTCAGGGCGCGAAAGGCCGTCAGTCTAAGGGCAAAGCCCGTCTGGCGCGCTTTGAAGAGCTTAACAACGTCGAGTACCAGAAGCGTAACGAGACTAACGAACTGTTTATTCCGCCAGGCGCACGTCTGGGCGATAAAGTGGTTGAAGTCAGCAACCTGCGTAAGTCCTACGGCGACCGTCTGCTGATTGACGACCTGAGCTTCTCGGTACCGAAAGGCGCTATCGTCGGCATCATCGGCCCGAACGGCGCGGGTAAATCCACCCTGTTCCGCATGATGTCCGGTCAGGAACAGCCTGATGCCGGTTCAATCACCCTGGGTGAAACCGTCAAGCTGGCCTCCGTCGATCAGTTCCGCGACGCGATGGACAACAGCAAAACCGTATGGGAAGAAGTTTCCGGCGGGCTGGATATCATGAAGATTGGCAACACCGAGATGCCGAGCCGCGCCTACGTGGGCCGCTTTAACTTCAAAGGCGTTGACCAGGGCAAGCGCGTTGGCGAGCTGTCCGGCGGTGAGCGCGGTCGTCTGCACCTGGCGAAGCTGCTGCAGGTGGGCGGTAACGTCCTGCTGCTCGATGAGCCCACCAACGACCTGGATATCGAAACCCTGCGCGCGCTGGAAAACGCCCTGCTGGAGTTCCCGGGCTGCGCGATGGTTATCTCGCACGACCGCTGGTTCCTCGACCGCATCGCGACCCACATTCTGGACTACCAGGATGAAGGTAAGGTGGAGTTCTTCGAAGGTAACTTTACCGAATACGAAGAGTACAAGAAACGCACCCTCGGCGCCGATGCGCTGGAGCCGAAGCGTATTAAGTACAAACGTATCGCGAAATAAAAGCAAAAGGGCAACGCAGGTTGCCCTTTTTCGTGTTTGCCCCCTCTCCCGCCGGGAGAGGGCTGTAGCCCGGCGCAGGCATTCATGCGGCATCAGGCCGCAGAAGGCCTATCCCTGCTCGCCCATCATCTCTTTCACCAGCTCCACGCAGCGCAGGAAGCGGGCATCGTAGTCGGCCTCTTTCACATGCACAAAATCTATCTCGTTCTCCTTGAGCAACGACACCAGCAGCGTCTGAAACTCTTTGCGGTCCACCGAGCTGCCAAGGCTACGCAAACCATCAGCCACCCACGGCGTGTTGTTTTCCAGCAGGATGACCAGGTCAAAACGATACTCGTCGATCAGCGCCTGCACAAAGGGATGTTCCCGCCCTTCGTACTTGAGACAGAACGCCTGGGTGCTGACAAAGTCCGTGTCGATGAACGCCACCTTGTTGGCATACTTCACCGCGAAATCAATATACTGCGCGTGGCCGAGGGCAATCTTGTCGTAGTCGGAATATTGCAGCGCCATCTCATCGCCGCCGAGGTGCGAAAAGACGTAGTCGCGGCCATACTCCCAGGCGCTGGTGGTATTAAAGATATTGGATAGCTTATTCACCAGCGTCGACTTACCGCTCGATTCACCGCCCAGGATCGCCACCGTGCGCACGAAAAACGGCTTCACTTCGGTAGGAATATATTCCCAATAGCGGAACGGGTTTTCACGAATCTGCCCGCCGCTGATGTTCATAAAGGTGCGTTTAGGATCGATGAGTACGGTTTCAATTCCCAGATGATCCAGATACTGCGGCGCGTCGCCCTCTTCCGAGGTGTAGATCCAGTTAGGCTCAATGCCCTTCTCGTTCATAAAGGCGCGGATCCCGCGGCTCCAGACGTCCCAGCCGTGCGGATAAGGTTCCATCCCCTCTTCATTGAAGGCGTGGATGCGGATATTTTTCTGGTACTTGAAGGTCTGCAGCAGCCAGCGCAGGCGGTCGGGCACGGTCGGCTGCTGCGACATCGCGCTCTTTTCAAACAGCTCGCGGTCGCGGGGATCGTCGTAGCCCATAATGATGTGCAGCTCATCGACCTGGCTACAGGCGCGCTGAATCAAATAGATGTGTCCGGTATGCAGCGGGTAAAACTTACCAAATACCACGCCAACGCTTTTTTGCCGACGCGGAAACTCCAGCCCGAGAAACCGGTGCAGCGCTTCCAGCTTCTGCGCGCTGGGGCTTTTAATTTTCGCGTTCAGCAGCTGGCTCAGATAGCCTTTTGTCATCCCGCTGGCGTCAGCTACCTGCTGTAGCGTACACCCCTTCTGCTTTATGGCGCTTTTTAAATAGTCAAATGACGACATAGCGAGTCTCCTTTTAACTTATTATAAGTCGTCAAAGACGCTAAGTGCGTCCGCAAGCTTTTTCACGCCAAAGATTTGCATCCCTTCCGGCACTTTTTTCGGCACATTGGCTGCCGGAACAATCGCCCGACGAAAACCATGCTTAGCCGCTTCTGAAATACGCTCCTGGCCGCTCGGCACCGGGCGAATCTCGCCTGCCAGACCCACTTCGCCGAAAACCACCAGGTCCTGGGGCAGCGGACGGTCGCGCAGGCTGGAAACCATCGCCAGCAGCAGCGCCAGATCGGCGCTGGTTTCGGTGACCTTCACGCCACCAACCACGTTGACGAAGACGTCCTGGTCGGCCATCTGCAGACCGCCGTGACGATGCAGAACCGCCAGCAGGATCGCCAGACGGTTCTGCTCCAGCCCCACCGCCACGCGGCGCGGGTTGGACATCATCGAGTGATCGACCAGCGCCTGGATCTCCACCAGCAGCGGTCGCGTGCCTTCCCAGACCACCATCACCGAACTGCCGGAAGTCACTTCGTCACCGCGGCTCAGAAAGATAGCCGAGGGGTTGCTCACTTCACGTAGCCCCTGCTCGGTCATAGCGAATACGCCCAGCTCGTTGACCGCGCCGAAGCGGTTTTTATGGCTGCGCAGGGTGCGGAAACGAGAATCGGCGTCGCCGTCGAGCAGCACGGAGCAGTCGATACAGTGCTCCAGCACTTTCGGCCCGGCCAGCGAGCCATCTTTGGTCACGTGGCCGACCATGACGATAGCCACGCCGCGCGTCTTGGCAAAGCGCGTTAAATAGGCTGCCGTTTCGCGCACCTGGGCCACGCTGCCCGGCGACGACTGCACGTCGGCCATATGCATTACCTGGATGGAGTCGATAACCATCAGCTGCGGCTTTTCTTCATCGGCAATCTGGCAAATCTGCTCAATGCTGGTTTCTGACAGCATATTGAGGTTAGCCGTCGGCAGGCCTAAACGGTGAGCGCGCATCGCCACCTGCTGAAGCGACTCTTCCCCGGTGACGTAGAGCGTTTTCATACCTTCGGCGAGCTTACACAGGGTTTGCAGCAGCAGCGTCGACTTACCCGCGCCGGGGTTGCCGCCGATCAGAATCGCGCTCCCCGGCACCACGCCGCCGCCGAGCACGCGGTCAAACTCTTTAAAGCCGGTCGAAAAGCGCGGCAGCGCTTCGAGGCTGATATCGGAGAGCTTCTGCACTTTCGATACGCCGGCATTACCGGCATATCCTGACAGACGTTCGTTTCTTGCCACCTGGGGCGAAGCGGCAATGCGCATCTCGGTTATGGTATTCCAGGCATGACAGGCGCTGCACTGCCCCTGCCAGCGCGGATAATCCGCACCGCATTCATTACAGACAAATGCGCGTTTTGGAGCTTTCGCCACGTTAACCTCTTACTTTTGATTCATGCTGCCGGAGAGAATACAGAATACCCCCATCAGGTCAGCGTGGCGGATTGTCACTTCCGCCAGTTCATTAACTTTGGGCTTAGCATGATAGGCGATGCCGAGCCCTGCCGCTTTAATCATCGGCAGATCGTTTGCGCCATCGCCAATGGCGACGGTTTGCGCCGGCGGGATCTCATACTTTTCCGCCAGTTTACGCAGCGTATTGGCTTTGTATTTCGCATCGACGATATCGCCGATAACGTTGCCGGTCAGCTTACCGTCCATGATCTCCAGTTCGTTGGCGACCACCGCGTCGAGATGCAGCTTGTCGCGCAGATACTCGGCAAAGAAGGTGAAGCCGCCGGAGGCGATCGCCACTTTCCAGCCGAGCGTTTCCAGCTTCAGCACCAGCTGGGTCAGGCCCGGCATCAGCGGCAGCGTTTCCCGCACCTGCAGCAGAATATTGGCATCGGCATCTTTCAGCGTCGCCACCCGCTGGCGCAGGCTGGCGGTAAAATCAAGTTCGCCGCGCATCGCGCGCTCGGTCACTTCAGAGACCAGCTCGCCGGTACCGGCCAGTTTGGCGATTTCATCAATGCACTCAATCTGAATCGCCGTCGAGTCCATATCCATGACCAGCAGCCCCGGCGTACGTAAATGCGGGATTTTACCCAGCGGCGCGACGTCAAAACCGGCCTCATGGGCCAGACGGGTCGCTCGTAGCGTTAAAGAACCAGCCAGCCGAATCACCTGATAGTCGTCAACCGCCCAGGAGGCAACAATCACCAGGGCCGCCCCCAGTTCTCGCTGCCACTCGGTCAGGCGACGCTTGTTAAGACCGCGGCCATACAGCAGCCAGCCGCTGCGTCCGGCGTGATAATCCAACGGCATGACCTCATCACCGCTCAGGGAAAGCGGCAATCCAGGCCACTGGGAAACATCTTCAGGCAGGTCGCACCAGGTCAAACTGTTTGGCATCACGGCTCCACATAACTTCATTCAGGCGAGGAAAATAACGCATGAGGCTACCTTGTAACCAGCGCTTCTGGCAACATTAAGCTGCAAATTTTCAAAGGTGGAATATGGTACGCGCAAAACTTAAATTCCGGCTGCATCGCGCGGTGATTGTTCTGATCTGTCTCGCGCTCCTCGTCGCCCTGATGCAGGGGGCCTCATGGTTCAGCCAGAACAGCCAGAAGCAGCGCAATCCGCAGCTGGAAGAACTGGCCCGCACGCTCGCCCAGCAGGTCACGCTCAACCTGGCGCCGCTGATGCGTAGCGAAACGCCCGACGAAAAGCGGATTAGCCAGCTGCTGGATCAGCTTACCCATAAAAGCCGGATCCTCGACGCCGGCGTATATGACGAACAGGGCGACCTGGTGGCGCGTTCCGGCGAAAGCGTCGAGGTACGCGATCGGCTGGCGCTGGACGGTAAAAAAGCCGGCGGCTACTTCAACCAGCAAATCGTCGAACCTGTTCAGGGTAAAAACGGCCCGCTCGGCTACCTGCGCCTGACGCTGGATACCCATACCCTGGCCACCGAAGCGCAGCAGGTCGATAATACCACCAATATCCTGCGTCTGATGCTGCTGCTATCTCTGGCCATCGGCGTCGTCCTGACGCGCACCCTGCTGCAGGGTAAACGTACCCGCTGGCAGCAATCGCCTTTCCTGCTCACCGCCAATAAGCCGGTGCAGGATGAAGATAAAGATGAATCAGAATAAGGAAATCGCCATGTCCACGCTGCGCCTGCTGCTCTCCGACTCTTACGACCCCTGGTTCAATCTGGCGGTTGAGGAGTCTATTTTTCGCCAGATGCCCGCGACTCAACGGGTGCTGTTTCTGTGGCGCAATGCCGATACGGTGGTCATTGGCCGCGCGCAGAACCCGTGGAAAGAGTGCAACACCCGACGTATGGAAGAAGATAACGTGCGCCTGGCCCGTCGCAGCAGCGGCGGCGGCGCGGTATTCCACGATCTGGGCAATACCTGCTTTACCTTTATGGCCGGCAAACCGGAGTACGATAAAACCGTTTCCACAAATATCGTGCTGACGGCGCTGAATGCGCTGGGCGTAGCGGCGGAAGCCTCGGGCCGCAACGATCTGGTGGTCAAAACCGCCGAAGGCGACCGCAAGGTCTCCGGTTCCGCCTATCGCGAAACGATGGATCGCGGCTTTCACCACGGTACGCTGCTGCTGAACGCCGATTTAAGCCGCCTTGCCAACTACCTCAATCCCGATAAGAAGAAGCTGCAGGCCAAAGGCATTACCTCCGTGCGCGGACGGGTAGCCAATCTGGTCGAGCTGCTGCCGGGCATTACCCATCAGCAGGTTTGCGAAGCGATTCAGGAGGCGTTCTTCGCCCATTACGGCGAGCGCGTGGAGGCCGAAGTGATCTCTCCGGAGAAAATGCCGGACCTGCCGAATTTTGCCGCGACCTTTGCCCGCCAGAGCAGCTGGGAGTGGAACTTTGGCCAGGCCCCGGCCTTCAGCCATCTGCTGGATGAACGTTTTACCTGGGGCGGCGTAGAGCTCCATTTCGACGTCGAAAAAGGCCATATCACGCGCACGCAGATTTTTACCGACAGCCTCAACCCGGCGCCGCTGGAAGCGCTGGCCGCCAGGCTACAGGGATGCCTCTACCGCGCGGATATGCTGCAGCAGGAGTGCGATGCATTACTCGTGGATTTCCCGGAGCAGGAGAAAGCGCTGCGGGAGCTCTCGGCATGGATTGCCGGCGCGGTACGCTAACGTGCGGTCACCCCGGCCCTCTCCCATAGGGAGAGGGCGGAAGAGATGATTACTCTTTATCGCCCAGCAGAACGGATTCCAGCGCGATTTTAATCATGTCGTTGAAGGTCGTCTGACGTTCAGCGGAGCTGGTCTGCTCGTGGGTACGGATGTGGTCGGAGACCGTGCAGATGGTCAGCGCTTTCGCACCAAATTCCGCCGCGACGCCGTAGATGCCGGCCGCTTCCATTTCCACGCCCAGAATGCCGTATTTTTCCATCACGTCGAACATTTCGCCGCCGTCCGGCGCATAGAACAGGTCAGCGGAGAAAATGTTGCCCACGCGAGCGTCAACGCCCAGCGCTTTTGCCGCGTCAACCGCGTTACGCACCATGCCAAAGTCGGCAATCGCCGCAAAGTCGTGGTCCTTAAAACGCATACGGTTAACTTTAGAGTCGGTACAGGCACCCATGCCGATAACCACGTCGCGCAGCTTAACGTCCATACGCACCGCGCCGCAGGAGCCGACGCGAATGATTTTTTTGACGCCGAAGTCGGTGATCAGCTCTTTTGCGTAAATGGAGCAGGACGGGATCCCCATGCCGTGACCCATCACGGAAATTTTGCGGCCTTTGTAGGTACCGGTGAAGCCCAGCATACCGCGCACGTTATTCACTTCGCGGACATCTTCAAGGAACGTTTCTGCAATGTGCTTCGCGCGCAGCGGGTCGCCAGGCATCAGCACAACGTCAGCGAAATCGCCCATTTCTGCGTTAATGTGTGGAGTAGCCATCGTTAAATCCTTCTGAATGTTTTACCTGATGGCGGCTATGCCTAATCAGGTCGACAAAAAAGGCCCGGCGAGCGAGGCTCACCGGGCAAATAATCACAGCATGTTTTTGCCGTACTCCATCGGAGACGTACCGAAGTACGTTGCCAGGGTCTGGCCGATATCGGCGAAGGTTTCGCGGTGACCCAGCGAACCCGGCTTCACTTTCGGGCCATAGATCAGCACCGGAATGTGCTCGCGGGTATGGTCGGTACCGGTCCAGGTCGGGTCGCAGCCGTGGTCGGCGGTCAGGATCAGAATGTCATCTTCCCCGACCAGTTCCATCAGCTCCGGCAGACGGCGGTCGAACAGCTCCAGCCCTGCGGCATAGCCTGCAACGTCGCGGCGGTGGCCCCAGGAAGAGTCGAAGTCCACGAAGTTGGTGAAGACGATGGTCTCGTCTCCCGCTTCTTTCATCTCTTTGATGGTGGCGTCAAACAGCGCATCCAGGCCGGTCGCCTTCACCTTTTTGGTAATACCGCAGTTGGCGTAGATATCGGCGATTTTACCCACCGATACAACCTGGCCCTTTTTCTCGTCGACCAGCTTCTGCAGCACCGTCGGCGCCGGCGGCTCAACGGCCAAATCGTGGCGGTTACCGGTGCGCTGGAAGTTGCCGGCTTTGTCGCCGATAAACGGACGCGCGATAACGCGACCGATGTTGTAGCCGCCTTCGGTCAGCTCTTCACGCGCGATTTCACACAGCTCGTACAGCTTATCGAGACCAAAGGTCTCTTCATGGCAGGCAATCTGGAATACCGAGTCAGCGGAGGTATAGAAAATCGGCTTGCCGGTTTTCATATGCTCTTCGCCCAGCTGGTCGAGGATAACGGTACCGGAAGAGTGGCAGTTGCCGAGGTAGCCCGGCAGGTTTGCGCGCTTAACCAGTTTATCCAGAAGTTCCTGCGGGAAGCTGTTTTCATGCTCGGGGAAGTAGCCCCAGTCAAACAGAACCGGCACGCCGGCGATTTCCCAGTGGCCTGACGGGGTGTCTTTACCGGAAGAAAGCTCATGCGCCCATGCGTAGGCGCCGATAACGTCCGCGCTGCCGTCCATACCGGCGGCAATTTTACCGGTAGAACCCTCATGGGCTTTAACCAGCCCCAGACGGGTCAGATTCGGTAGATTGAGCGGGCCTTTGCGGCCGTTGTCAGCCTCGCCTTTGGCACAGGCTTCTGCAATATGGCCCATGGTGTCTGAACCGACGTCGCCAAAGCGATCGGCGTCTTCAGTCGCACCGATGCCGAATGAGTCCAGCACCATAATAAATGCACGTTTCATATTATTCTCCGTACCTTTTGCGCTGCAAAAAAGCGATCAGATCAGTATATAACTATTCGGTGATACGACGATAGACCGTCGGCGTCATTTCAGGCGCTTTATCGTCAAGTTTAATGGCCGCTTTCACGGCTTTGGCCGCTTCCTGCCAGCTGTTTTCATCTTTAGCATGGATAACCGCCAGCGGCTGCTGCGCGTCGATACGCGCGCCGAGGCGAACCACGTCGGTGAAACCGACGCTGTAATCAATCAGATCCGATGCCTGACGGCGACCGCCGCCCATTGATACCACCGCCATGCCCAGCGCGCGGGTGTCCATTTCGGCGACAAACCCTTCACCTTCGGCATAGACGGCTTTGCTCAGCATCGCGGCCGGCAGATACTTATCGTAGTTTTCCACGAAGTCGTTCGGCCCTTTTTGCGCCGCCACCATCCGGCCGAAGACTTCTGCGGCTTTACCGTTATCCAGCACCGCCTGTAGCTTCGCCCGCGCGTCGGCGTCATTCTGCGCCAGCTTGCCGGAAATCAGCATCTCGACGCACAGCGCCATCGTCACCTCAAGCAGCCGCGGATTACGGTACTCGCCGGTGAGGAACTGCACGGCTTCACGCACTTCCACCGCATTACCGGCGCTGGAAGCCAGCACCTGGTTCATATCGGTTAACAGCGCCGTCGTCCGCACGCCGGCGCCGTTGGATACCCCGACGATCGCTTCGGCCAGCGCGGCGGAAAGCTCATAAGTAGGCATAAAGGCGCCGCTGCCGACTTTGACATCCATCACCAGCGCGTCCAGGCCTTCCGCCAGCTTCTTGGCGAGAATGGAGGCGGTGATCAGCGGGATAGAGTCCACCGTTGCGGTGATATCGCGCGTGGCGTAAAAACGTTTGTCCGCCGGCGCCAGAGAGCTGGTCTGCCCGATAATCGCGACGCCGACATCTTTAATGATTTCACGGAAGCGGCTATCGTCCGGGAAAATATCGAACCCAGGAATCGCTTCCAGCTTGTCGAGCGTACCGCCGGTGTGCCCGAGACCGCGCCCCGAGATCATCGGGACATAGCCGCCGCAGGCCGCGACCATCGGCCCCAGCATCAGCGAGGTCACATCGCCTACGCCGCCGGTAGAGTGTTTATCGACGATCGGGCCATTGAGATTAAGACTCTTCCAGTCGAGAACGGTCCCTGAATCCCGCATCGCCATGGTCAGCGAAACGCGTTCCGGCATAGACATATCGTGGAAAAAAATGGTCATCGCCAGCGCGGCGATCTGCCCTTCTGAGATGGTGTTGTCGCGGATGCCGTTGATGAAAAAACGAATCTCTTCATCGCTCAGCGCATGACCATCACGTTTTTTACGAATAATTTCTTGTGCGAGAAACAAGATAACCTCCCGAGGAAAGAGTCAAAGACCAACCACAGGCCGGACAGCATCCGGCCTTGAGGTCAGGCAAATTACGTATTAGTAGCTGCTGGCGCTCTTACCATCGCCGTGACCCAGCGCTTTCAGCAGGCTTGCCAGCAGGCTGGAAGCGCCAAAGCGGTAGTGACGAGAGTCGGCCCAGTCGGCACCGAACAGTTCATCGGCAATAGCGAGGAACTTTTGCGCGTCTTCTGCGCTACGCACGCCGCCCGCCGGTTTGAAGCCGACGCTCTGCTGAACGCCCATATCGCGGATGACTTCCAGCATGATGCGCGCGCTTTCCGGGGTCGCATTGACCGGAACTTTACCGGTAGACGTTTTGATAAAATCGGCACCGGCTTTGATGGCGATTTCAGATGCTTTACGAATCAGCGCTTCTTCTTTCAGCTCACCGGTTTCGATAATCACTTTCAGCAGCACGTTTGCCGCCGCGCAGGCTTCTTTACAGGCTTTCACCAGGTCAAAACCCACCTGTTCGTTGCCGGCAATCAGCGCGCGGTAAGGGAATACGACGTCAACTTCGTCTGCGCCGTAAGCTATCGCCGCGCGGGTTTCCGCCAGCGCAATAGCAATATCATCGTTACCGTGCGGGAAATTGGTCACCGTCGCGATCCGGATATCCGGGGTACCCTGCTCGTTCAGCGTTTTACGCGCGATCGGGATAAAGCGCGGGTAGATGCATACTGCGGCAGTATTCCCTACCGGTGTTTTGGCCTGGTGGCACAGCGCGATCACTTTTTCATTGGTGTCGTCATCGTTCAGGGTGGTCAGGTCCATCAGTTTCAACGCGCGCAGGCTGCTTGCCGTTAAATCAGTCATTTCATACTCCGACGGCGTATTGCCGTATTAAAGTTTGTTCACCTTGCGAGTCTGTTACTATTGTAACATCCCCTCGCCGTTACACTTCGATATACATCACAGTTAATGAAAACTAATTACTAATTTGCATTACTGTAGAGTGATATGAATCACATAATAAATCCCTGTGCATGCCCCCCGAAGGCCAGACTCTCTTTAAGCATAATCAGGAATCTCAGCGTCGAGGCAATGTTATTATTGTAACATACCCACGCGGTCAACCTCGATATCAGCGCGGACATTTTGTGCGAAAAAATGCCAGATGCATCATGAGTGATTGATAAACAGATAATTATTAAATGATAGGATTTTAACACACAGATGAGAGATCCCCGCGGCGGCGGTGCCGCGGGGTAGGGTCGTGATTAACGACGGCGCTATAGCGCGAGGAAGACGCCCGCTATCGTGGCGCTCATCAGGTTAGACAGCGTCCCCGCCGCCACGGCCCGCATGCCCAGCTGGGCAATTTCCTGGCGACGATTAGGCGCCATGCCGCCCAGTCCGCCAATCAGAATCGCAATGGATGACAGATTGGCAAAACCGCACAGGGCAAACGAGATGATGGCCTTGGTGTGGGTTGAAATCACCTGCAAACCGGCGGCTGCGACCTCGGCGTCGGCTTTCAGGTATTCACCGAAATTCATGTAGGCCACAAACTCGTTGATAATCAGCTTCTGGCCGATAAACGAGCCGGCAACGGTGGCCTCATTCCACGGAACGCCAATCACCCACGCCAGCGGTGAGAAGACCCAGCCGAGGATCATTTGCAGCGACAGGTCCGGATGGTTAAACCAGCCGCCCACGCCGGAGAGAATACCGTTAACCAGGGCAATCAGCGCGATAAACGCCAGCAGCATCGCCCCGACGTTAAGCGCCAGCTGCATCCCGGAAGCCGCGCCGGACGCGGCGGCATCCAGCACGTTCGCCGGCGCCTGCGGATCGGCGTCGTTTTTGTCCATCGCCGGGTTGTCCCGGGGCTGCTCGGTTTCGGGCACGATAATCTTCGCGAACAGCAGGCCGCCCGGCGCCGCCATAAACGAAGCGGCAATCAGGTATTCCAGCGGTACGCCCATCTGCGCGTAACCGGCCAGAACGGAGCCCGCAACCGAGGCCAGGCCCCCGCACATCACGGCGAAGAGCTCGGAACGGGTCATGGTGGCGATATATGGACGCACCACCAGCGGCGCTTCGGTCTGGCCAACGAAGATGTTCGCCGTGGCAGAGAGCGATTCCGTGCGCGAGGTTTTCAGTACCGCCCGCAGCGCCCCGCCGAGAATGCGGATAACAAACTGCATGATGCCGAGGTAATAAAGCACGGCGATCAGCGATGAGAAGAAGACGATGACCGGCAGGACGCGCAGGGCAAAAACAAACCCGCCGCCGCCGAAGACTTCAAACATCTTGTCGGAAACCAGCCCGCCAAAGATAAAGCCGATCCCTTCATTGCCGTAAGCAATCACGTTGGCAACGCCGTTCGACATGGCCAGCAGCGCGGTGCGCCCGGCCGGCACGTAGAGAATTAACGCGCCGATCCCCACCTGGATAATCCAGGCGCCGAGGACGGTACGCAGGTTGATGGCTTTTCGATTACTGGAGAGGAGCACAGCGATGGCTAACAGCACCACCATGCCGATAAGTCCCATAATAATTTGCATACAGAGTCCCTGTGTATTGAGAGTTCAGCCTTAAAACCCCGCGATTATAACGGCATGAAACCATCATGCTCATTTCAGCTCACACATTTTAAGCAAAACAATGAGATAAAAAGGCAGGAATGAGACACAGGTCACTCAGCAAAGCGCTACGGAAGCGCAAAAAGCGCATTTGTATTATCAATCAGGATATTCGCTATCTCTTCCGCGGGCTCAGAGCGTAGCTCACATAAGGTGGAGAAGACGCGAGCCACCCGTTCTGGCCTGTTCGGCTGCCCCTGGAAACCGTTCAACGGCATATCCGGCGCATCGGTCTCCAGCAGCAGCGCCGAAAGCGGCAGCTGCGCGATCGCATCGCGGGTCTTACTGGCGCGCGGATAGGTAATGGTGCCGCCAACGCCAATCTTGTAGCCCAGCTGCACAAACCGCTCCGCCTGCTGAAGGCTACCGGCAAAACCATGCACTACGCCGGTTCGCGGTAAAGCGTGCTTTTTCAGCAGCATCGCCAGCTTGTCGTGAGTGCGTCTGGAGTGGAGGATCGCCGGCAAATCGTAGCGTTTCGCCAGCCGCATCTGCGCCTCAAATACAGAAACCTGACGTGCAAATTGCGGATCTTCCCGATAGAGATCGAGACCGATCTCCCCAACCGCGACCAGCTTAGCGTCGCGTTTCGCCAGGCAGGCTTCAAGCCGTTCAAGACTCTCTGCGCTATGCCGTTCAATCGCTATCGGATGGAGGCCTAAGGCGGCGTAGAGCTCATCATATTTCTCCGCCAGCGCTAACACGCGGGCGAAGTTATCCGCTTCTGTCGCAGGTATCACGATCTGCGTCACGCCAGCCTCCGTCGCCCGGGCAATGCTGGCGCTTTCGTCGCCGGTGAAAGGGGGAAAATCGAAATGGCAGTGGGTATCAATAAATCGTAGGGTCACGCCAGGTCCTCATTTTCAAAGCTGGCATCATTGGCCTGCACCGCCGCGATGACCGGCGCCTGAGGGATCTCATTGGCCACCGGCGCTGGCGGAATAACGACCGTTTTCGGTACCGCAATACGCGGCGCATGGCGCAGCAGCGGCGGTCTGTCGGCCAGCAGTTTACCGACGGTAGCGAGAAAGTAGCGCCCGCACTGGCGCCCGGTCTTGTAGTCCTCCAGCAACGCTGGAAGACGGCTGCCTAACGCCATACTCTTCAACGGCTTCTGCGGATAAATTTCCAGGATTCTCAGCTTACCCGGCGGTTTTTCAATGAACTCTTGCGTGGAGCGATAGGTGGTTTCGTGATGCTGCACCAGATTCACAAACGGCTGCAGACTACTTTCGCCAAGCCAGCGCTCCATCCGTTTAAACCACTGCGGCGTGTAGTACATCTGGGACGGAACGGTGCGGATCACCACGATGGTTTGCGCCCCTCGACGGGCCGCTTCCTGTACGGGGATCGCATCGCTGACGCCGCCGTCAAGATAGCTCACGCCATCCAGCAGCACGCCGCTGCGGTAAAAACCGGGAATGGCGCTGGAGGCGCGAATCAGGTCAAGCCAGGTCTGCTGAGTGGGGGAAAAGTAGTTTGGCGTGTAATCATCGCCGCGACAGGCGCACATCCAGAACTCTTTTCCCTGAGCAAAACAATCTTCAGCATAGGCCATCGCCAGCGGCATCTTTTTCGAGGTGGTGTCGACCAGCCAGTCAAGATCGATAAGATTCCCGCCGCGCACAAAACGCATCGGGTCGAAAAACTCGCGGGCGGTGGTGTAGCGGGTGATCACTTTGCGGGCATAGCCGGGCTGGTTGCACAGATAGGCCGAGAGATTTTGCGCCCCGGCAGAGGTACCGAACATCATGTCGAACGGGTTGAATCCCGCGCGCATAAATTCGTCCAGCACCCCGGCGGTAAAAATCCCTCTCTGCCCCCCGCCTTCGCACACCAGTGCGAGCCTGCCCGGCTGGAAGGGTTTAACAGATAACGGCGTAATGTTGCCCAACGTAACGGGAATTCGCTGCCCCACCCTGCTTTCCTGTCTGGCTTATTATAAAAACAAAGGTAACGCAATTTTTAACGCCCTTAAACTGAGAAAGCCAGTCACATTGACTGGCTTTATGTAAGACGGTATTTCACGCGTTAACGTCTAGGGACGCCGACGGCCGGTGAACAGGCTGACCAGGAACAGGATAATACCGACAACGAAGACAATTTTCGCAGCCCAGGCAGCGGTACCCGCCAGGCCACCAAAGCCCAGAGCGGCGGCAATTAACGCGATCACCAGAAAAATAATGCCCCATCTAAACATACGTCTCTCCTTACCATAGTTAATGACGGTCGATTTTCTGCGCACTCAGGCCGCGCATACACAACCCTGTGGTGCTACACATCCTGCGGAAAGACCGCAGAATAAATTTTTTTAGTGAATAGATTTATTTGACGCTAAGGTCATTCTTCACGCTTTTGACGCCGGAAACGGCTTTCGCAATACCTTCCGCCCGCTCCGACTGCTTACTGGACTCGACCGTACCGGATAAATGTACAACGCCATCGGTGGTCTCAACCTTCACGTTACGCGACGGAACGATATCGTCAGCCAGTAATTTCGCTTTGATCTCGCTGGTCACCGCCGTGTCGCCGGCGTAGCCCTTCAGCGAAGCAGATTTTTCGTTCTGTACGCTAAGCTTGTCGTTAACGGAGGTCACGCCTTCAACCGCTTTCGCTACGCTAACCGCCTGCTTATGCTGCTCTGAACTGTCAACCGTACCGCTTAACGTGACGACTTTGTTTTCAGTTTTCACAGAGATATCGGTGCTGCGAATATCTTTATGATCGATCAGCGCCGCTTTCACCCTGGCGGTGATGGTGCTGTCGTCCATAAAATTCCCGACTTTGTTCATCGAATTATCAACGGCTTGCCCGGCATTGCTTGCTGCAGATTTTGCGCTATCTGCGGTCGAGTTTTCCGCATACGCCGAAGCGCTGATTATTGCTGAGCCCAGGAAGAGGGCCAGGAGTGTCTTGCCGCTCTTAAGTTTTGTCATCGTTATTCCTCGTTATATCTAAGCAGGTAAAGCAAAATAAGTAGTCTATTAAGCCAGGATTCCAAAAATTACTTATTAAATGTAGTAGATACGCGGAAGAGTGCGGCATTAACGGGTAAAAAAGCGCGCAAAACGGTAAGAATTAAGAACTTTCCAGAAAGGGCAATCTGAGGGGGAAATGGCGTGGAGCGCGGCGAAAACCGCGCTCCGGAGAGGATTAGTGCTCGCGGGTTTTACGGAACTGGACGTCAGGGTAACGTTCCTGCGTCAGGTTCAGGTTAACCATGGTCGGGGCGATATAAGTCAGGTTATCGCCGCCATCCAGCGCCAGCTGAATTTCGTTCTTACGCTTAAACTCTTCGAATTTCTTCGCGTCGCTGCATTCCACCCAGCGTGCGGTCGCGACGTTGACGGACTCGTAAATCGCCTCAACGTTGTACTCGCTCTTCAGGCGAGCAACAACCACATCAAACTGCAGCACCCCCACCGCGCCAACGATCAGATCGTTATTGGCGATCGGACGGAACACCTGCACCGCCCCCTCTTCAGAGAGCTGAACCAGCCCTTTCAGCAGCTGTTTCTGCTTGAGAGGATCTTTCAGGCGAATGCGGCGGAACAGTTCCGGGGCGAAGTTCGGGATACCGGTGAACTTCATCATTTCACCCTGGGTGAAGGTATCGCCAATCTGAATGGTGCCGTGGTTATGCAGACCCAGGATATCGCCCGGATACGCCTCTTCCACATGCGAACGGTCGCCGGCCATAAAGGTCAGCGCGTCGGAGATCACCACGTCCTTGCCGATACGCACCTGGCGCATCTTCATCCCCTTCTCGTACTTACCGGAAACCACGCGCATAAAGGCCACGCGGTCGCGGTGTTTCGGGTCCATGTTGGCCTGAATTTTAAAGACGAAGCCGGTGAACTTCTCCTCCGCGGCCTCCACGGTGCGGGTGTCGGTTTTGCGCGGCATCGGCGCGGGCGCCCACTCCACTAAACCGTCCAGCATATGATCGACGCCAAAGTTACCCAGCGCGGTGCCGAAGAATACCGGCGTAATTTCGCCCGCCAGGAACAGCTCTTTATCGAATTCGTTAGACGCGCCCTGCACCAGTTCCAGCTCATCGCGCAGCTGCTGCGCCAGGTCTTCACCCACCGCGGCATCAAGCTCCGGGTTATCCAGCCCCTTCACGATGCGCACTTCCTGGATGGTGTGGCCTTTACCGGTCTGATACAGGTAGGTTTCATCTTTATAAAGATGGTAAACGCCCTTGAACAGTTTGCCGCAGCCAATCGGCCAGGTGATCGGCGCGCAGCCGATTTTCAGCTCGTTTTCCACTTCATCCAGCAGCTCCATCGGATCGCGGATGTCGCGGTCGAGTTTGTTCATGAACGTCAGGATCGGCGTATCGCGCAGACGGGTGACTTCCATCAGCTTACGGGTACGATCCTCGACGCCTTTCGCGGCATCGATAACCATCAGGCAGCAGTCCACCGCCGTCAGGGTACGGTAGGTATCCTCGGAGAAGTCTTCGTGGCCCGGGGTATCCAGCAGGTTAACCAGGCAGTCGTGATACGGGAACTGCATCACGGACGTGGTGATGGAGATACCGCGCTGCTTTTCCATCTCCATCCAGTCAGATTTCGCATGCTGGCTGGAGCCGCGACCTTTCACCGTTCCGGCGGTCTGAATAGCCTGTCCGAATAACAGTACCTTTTCAGTAATGGTCGTTTTACCGGCATCCGGGTGAGAAATAATGGCAAAAGTGCGGCGCTTGGCCACCTCCTGCAAATAAGGAGACAACGTCATAATTCAATCTTCTTAGTAAACGCGGCAACGCGCCGCGCATGTTGAATACGAAAAAATTGCGGCTATTTTACCCATCAATGGGGGGGAGGCAATCAGTGTTTACACAGGAGTTGCTCCAGTTCGCTTAAAGAGGTGACCGTCCAGTCCGCGCGGAGGTCCGCGGGCAGTTCGCGTTGATGGGGGTTGAACCAGCAGGTCGCCAGCCCGGCATTCACGCCGCCGCGAATATCCGATTCCGCCGTATCGCCAACCATCAGCACCCGCGAACGATCGGGATTGCCCGCCTGCGCCAGCGCATAGTCGAAAATACGCGCATCCGGCTTAGCCACCCCAACCTCTTCGGAAATAATGAGCAAATCAAAGTGATCGCGCAGTCCGGTACGTTCAAGACGCGTCTGCTGCAGTGAGGTAAAACCGTTGGTGATGATGCCCATTTTTACCTTCCCCTGCAGCGAATCAAGCAGCGATACCGCCCCCGGCAGCGGCGAGCAGATCTCCGCCATCGCGTTCATAAACGCGGCGTTCAGCTCGCCGGGAGGGACGTTCAGGCGTTCCGCCCAACCGTCAAAGCGCTGATGCTGCAGCTGAAGAGAGGTAATGGCGCCGTTTTGATAATCCACCCATAGCGGCTTATTCACGGCCTGGTAGTCCTGAAAATCCTCTGCGGAGAACGTCACGCTATAGTCGAGAAACATCCGCTGTAGGCCGCTAAATGAGTCAAACGTAAATAACGTTTCGTCGGCATCAAAGAAAATCCAGTCCCACTTCATCGTATCACCTTGTCTTACATACTGATTGGCAGTGCCATTATGATGGCGTCCTCACGTCCGTCGACCGTGGGGTAATAGTTGCGGCGAATCGTCGCCTCGTTAAAGCCTAAGCTTTCATAGAGCGCGATGGCGGCGACGTTAGACGCGCGCACCTCCAGCCACAGCGTGACGACGCCGCGTTTTTCAACTTCATCAATCACCCGTTCCAGCAGCGCCCTGCCCAGACCGCGACGCTGGAAAGCGGGGTCGACGGCAATATTGAACAGCGTCGCTTCGTCGAGCACGATTTGCGTAATGGCAAAGGCCGCCATCACGCCGTCCACGGACAGTTGAAGATTCAGATAGCGCTCGCCCTGATTACTGGCAAACGTCTGTTCGCTCCACGGAAAAGCGTGGGCGCGCGTTTCAATTTGCCAGGCGCGGGGCAAATCAGCCGGATTGAGGGTAGAAATCGTGTTCATGTGCGCAAATCTGTTGCCAGAGCGCCATGCGAGCAGGCGTGCTGGTCTGAAGTTCATCGAATGCGGGCGTGGAAAGCTGTGCGCCCGCCAGCAGCAGCGGCGCGTCGGTGCCCAGCCGCCAGCTATTACAGCGTGCGTCCTGAGGCAGCATCGCAACGCGTTCAGGCGTCAGCTGCATCACCTGCTCCGGCATCAGGGCCAGCGCGCGCAGAATATCGCTGATAAGCGGTTCGGTCAGCGATGGCGGTTCTTCCGCCACCATCACCAGACGAATGTGTCCAGGAAGCGAGATAGCGATTTCACCCTGTAACGCCCCAGGACGACGTAGCGACCACTGGGTGATGCCCAGCTGCTGTAATTGCCAGTCTCGTCGGGATGTCATAGCGAAACACTCCTGTTAATTAAGCGCGCAATATAGCAAATCCGTCGTATCTGCGCCAACAAACTACGCGGCGGTCGGAGCGCATCCCGCCGCCAACAAAGAGGCAGGCCGAAAGATAACGTGTATAATCGGCCCCAGTCTTAATGAAGGAGTGTTTCATGTCCGCTTTTACCCCGGCAAGTGAAGTCTTGCTGCGCCACAGTGATGATTTCGAGTCCGCCCGCGTTCTGTTTGCCGGTGACCTGCAGGATGACCTGCCCGCACGTCTGGACACGGCCGCCAGCCGCGCCCATACCCAGCAGTTCCACCACTGGCAGGTACTGAGCCGCCAGATGGGCGAAAATGCCCGCTATAGCCTGGTCGCAGAGGCCGGCGATGTCGCCGATTGCGATACGCTGATTTACTACTGGCCAAAGAACAAACCGGAAGCGCAGTTTCAGCTGATGAACCTGCTTTCGCTGCTGCCGACCGGTATTGATATTTTCGTGGTTGGCGAGAACCGCAGCGGCGTGCGCAGCGCCGAGCAGATGCTGGCGGAATATGCGCCGCTGAGCAAAGTCGACAGCGCGCGCCGCTGTGGGCTGTATCACGGTCGTCTGGAAAAACAGCCCGCGTTCAATGCAGAACAGTACTGGGGCGAGTATTCGCTGGATAATCTGACGATTAAAACGCTGCCGGGCGTCTTCAGCCGCGATGGCCTGGATGTCGGTAGCCAGCTGCTGCTTTCCACGCTGACGCCGCATACCAAAGGTAAAGTGCTTGATGTCGGCTGCGGCGCCGGCGTGCTGGCAACCGTGCTGGCCAGCCACTCGCCTAAAGTCCGCCTCTCCTTATGCGACGTCAGCGCCCCGGCAGTTGAAGCCAGTCGCGCCACGCTGGCCGCTAACGGCATCGAAGGGGAAGTGTTCGCCAGCAACGTGTTCTCTGAAGTGAACGGCCGCTTCGACATGATTATCTCCAACCCGCCTTTCCACGATGGTCTACAGACCAGCCTGGAGGCCGCGCAAACGCTGATTCGCGGCGCCGTTCGTCATTTGAACAGCGGCGGCGAGCTGCGCATCGTCGCTAACGCCTTCCTGCCCTATCCGAACGTGCTGGATGAGATCTTCGGCTTCCATGAAGTAATTGCCCAAACGGGCCGCTTTAAGGTCTACCGGACGGTGATGACCCGTCAGGCGAAGAAATAATCCTGCATTTTTTCGGCGCCAGCAGACGCTGGTCGCCGATGTTTTTCCTCTCTGACCGTCCATTTTTGCAACAATCAATCCAACTGATACAATTAACTATTGACGAATAGCTGAAAACCACTAGAATGCGCCTCCGTGGTAACGATACTTTCATAGTGTCGATGGTATGCGAAGGTGGCGGAATTGGTAGACGCGCTAGCTTCAGGTGTTAGTGTCCTTACGGACGTGGGGGTTCAAGTCCCCCCCCTCGCACCATAATCCACGTTGATATTGCTCGCACTGGGCGAAGGTGGCGGAATTGGTAGACGCGCTAGCTTCAGGTGTTAGTGTTCTTACGG
>NZ_JBEAFH010000050.1:0-87808 GCF_040061575.1 Klebsiella sp. CB_Kp196 | reverse complement strand
AAAGTATCGGCAACTAAAAATGGTTGCAGGCGTTCACAGTATCTACCGGCCCGCAAACGGAGGTAAACCCGTAGCCCGGTCAGCGCAGCGCCACCGGGATGAAACTAAGCCGGTCATCATAATTGCGCCTGACTCTGCAGCCAGTGGATAAAGGCGTCAATTTTCGGCCACTGACGGCCCGGCAGGGTCGTCACGTAGTAGTGCTGATGGCACTTCAGGGTCATCTCGCCGAACGGTGCGATCAGCTCGCCGCTCTCCAGGCGCTTTTGCACCAGCCGCTTACGCCCCATCGCCACGCCAACGTGATTCATCGCGGCAATCACCGCTAAATCCGAACGATCGAAGCCAATACCCGACGATTGCGGCAAATCGACGGAAAATGTCTGCGCCCAGCTGAACCACTCATCGGTGCCGGAATCGTTGCTCCACGCCTGACGATCGTGCAGCAGCGTACAGTGACGAAGATTGCCGGGGTTCTGCTGTAGCTGATGCTGGCGCGCGTAATCCGCCGTGCAGACCGGTACGATGGCCTCATCCATCAGAAAATGGTGGCTCAGCTGCGAGGAAGGCGCATCATCGAAGTAGATTGCCAGATCGATGCCCGCGCGCTGCATATTGACGTTATCGTTGCCGGTCAGCACGGTAAGCGAGATCGACGGATAGCGGCGGGTAAAATCGCCGAGCGCGGGAACCAGCCAGCACTGGGCGATGGACGGGCGCGAATAGACCGTTAACGTCCCCGACAGCTCCTGGTTTTTAATATCCAGAATTTCCTGGTTCAGGCTATCCAGCGAGGACTTCAGCGCCCAGAACACCCGCTTACCTTCATGCGTCAGCTCTACTTTGCGGTGCGAGCGCACAAACAGCTGGATCCCCAGCTCTTCTTCCAGCTGATTGATACGGTGGCTCACCGCGCTGGGCGTCAGCGACAGCTCCTCCGCCGCCAGCGCAAACGACTCATGCCGGGCGGCGACTTCAAAGGTATACAGCTTCGATAGCTGCCAGCCGTTAAGCAGGCGAGTGCCTAACTCTTTTAGCGTCTCCATCTCTTACTCCTTCACAATTCCCCGCCGAGTGTAAGAAATTTTTCGCGCCAGCTGCGCATTAAAGATGAATAAAAGTGATGCATAGCACACATAACAGACAATTTTAGAGCAAAATCACCTTTTTGATTCAATCTGATTCACCTGAAGGGCCGTTTATATCGTTTGTCAGCGCGTGCCGTTTTTCTGTTCAATACCCATAGATTATTCACAGGCGAGGTGGGGTATGGAATCTCAGATCTGGGTTGTGAGCACGCTGCTGATCAGCATCGTGTTGATTGTATTAACTATCGTCAAACTGAAGTTTCACCCGTTTCTGGCGCTACTGCTGGCAAGCTTTTTCGTCGGTGCCATGATGGGCATGAGCCCGCTGGATATGGTTAACGCCATTGAGAGCGGGATTGGCGGCACGCTGGGCTTCCTTGCGGCGGTGATTGGGCTGGGAACGATTCTCGGCAAAATGATGGAGGTCTCCGGCGCAGCGGAACGTATCGGCCTGACGCTCCAGCGCTGCCGCTGGCTGTCCGCTGACGTTATTATGGTGCTGGTGGGCCTGATTTGCGGGATCACCCTGTTCGTTGAAGTGGGCGTGGTGCTGCTGATTCCGCTGGCGTTTTCCATTGCCAAAAAGACCAACACGTCGCTGCTGAAGCTGGCCATCCCGCTGTGTACGGCGCTGATGGCGGTGCACTGCGTGGTGCCGCCGCATCCGGCTGCGCTGTTCGTCGCCAACAAGCTGGGCGCGGATATCGGAACGGTGATCGTTTACGGTCTGCTGGTGGGCCTGCTGGCCTCGCTGGTCGGCGGCCCGCTGTTCCTGCGGCTCCTCGGCAACCGCCTGCCGTTTAAAGCGGTGCCGGCTGAGTTTGCCAACCTCGAAGTGCGCAAAGAAGAGACCCTGCCGTCGCTGGGCGCCACGCTGTTTACGGTGCTGCTGCCGATCGGCCTGATGCTGGTAAAAACCATCGCCGAACTGAATATGACCAAAGGCGGCACGCTGTATATGCTGCTGGAGTTTATCGGCAATCCGATCACCGCCATGTTTATCGCCGTCTTTGTGGCCTACTACGTGCTGGGTATCCGCCAGAATATGGGCATGAGCACTCTGCTGACGCATACGGAAAACTGTTTCGGTTCTATCGCCAATATCCTGCTGATTATCGGCGCAGGCGGGGCCTTTAACGCCATTCTGAAAACCAGCGGCCTGGCCGATACGCTGGCGGTGATTCTGTCGAACCTCGATATGCACCCGATTCTGCTGGCCTGGCTGGTGGCGCTGATTCTGCATGCCGCCGTCGGTTCCGCCACCGTCGCCATGATGGGCGCAACCGCCATCGTCGCGCCGATGCTGCCGCTCTATCCCGGCGTGAGCCCGGAAATCATCGCTATCGCCATCGGCTCCGGTGCGATTGGCTGCACTATCGTGACGGATTCCCTGTTCTGGCTGGTTAAGCAGTACTGCGGGGCAAGCCTTAACGAAACGTTCAAATACTATACCACGGCGACCTTTATCGCTTCGCTGCTTGCACTGGCCGGTACATTCCTGCTTTCTTTCATCATCTGAGCGCAAAGAGACGTAATATGAAAAACGCTGACATGACCACTTTACTCGCCCAGTTTCCTCTACTGGAGGAGCTGATAGCCCTGAAAGAAACCACCTGGTTTAACCCGTCAACGACGTCGCTGGCGGAGGGGTTACCCTACGTAGGCCTGACGACAGAAGACGTTCAGGAAGCCCACGCCCGCCTCGATCGTTTTGCGCCCTATCTGGCGGAAGCCTTTCCGGAAACCGCCGCCACCGGCGGTATTATCGAATCCGAGCTGGTGGCCATCCCGGCAATGAAGGCCCGGCTGGAAAAAACCTTTCGTCAGCCCATTGCTGGCGATCTGCTGCTGAAGAAAGACAGCCACCTGCCGATTTCCGGCTCGATTAAGGCCCGCGGCGGCATTTATGAAGTCCTGACCCACGCGGAAAAACTGGCGATCGACGCGGGATTGTTAAACACAGCCGACGACTACCGCAAGCTGCTGACCCCCGAGTTCAGGACGTTCTTCAGCCAGTACAGCATCGCCGTTGGCTCCACCGGCAACCTGGGGATGTCGATTGGCATAATGAGCGCGCGCATCGGCTTCAAGGTGACGGTCCATATGTCCGCCGACGCCAGAGCGTGGAAAAAGGCCAAACTGCGCAGCCACGGCGTGACGGTGGTGGAGTATGAAGAGGATTACGGCGTGGCGGTTGAGCAGGGGCGTAAAGCCGCCGAGTCCGACCCGAACTGCTTCTTTATCGATGATGAGAACTCGCGCACCCTGTTCCTCGGCTACTCCGTGGCCGGCGAGCGGCTAAAAGCGCAGTTTGCCCGCGAAGGGCGCGTGGTGGATGCCAGTCATCCGCTGTTTGTTTATCTGCCGTGCGGCGTTGGCGGCGGCCCCGGCGGCGTGGCGTTTGGCCTGAAGCTGGCGTTTGGCGATAACGTCCACTGCTTCTTCGCCGAACCGACCCACTCCCCTTGCATGCTGCTGGGGGTGTATACCGGCCTGCATGACCAGATTTCGGTTCAGGATCTGGGAATTGATAATCTGACCGCCGCGGATGGTCTGGCGGTAGGCCGCGCTTCCGGTTTCGTTGGCAGGGCAATGGAGCGCCTGCTGGATGGGTTCTACTCTCTCGATGACCAGACAATGTACGACATGCTGGGTTGGTTAGCCGAGGAAGAAGGTATTCGCCTGGAGCCGTCCGCGCTGGCCGGCATGGCCGGGCCGCAGCGGGTCTGCGCCAGCCAGGCGTATCAGCAGATGCACGGTTTCACCGCCGGGCAGATGCGCAATGCGACCCACCTTGTGTGGGCAACCGGCGGCGGCATGGTGCCGGAAGAGGAGATGGCGCAGTATCTGGCAAAAGGACGGTAAACCTCCCGTCAGGTCAACGCGATGGCGACGAAGCTTCTTTCGTCGCCATTTTTTAGCGCAGCAGATGCATAAGCTCAACCGGCGAACGATGCTGATTGAGTAGATCGCGCAGAACGCGCATATAGGGGGCGCTCCAGCTATAAAACTGCCGGTAACCCTCGCATAGCGCATTGGAGCCATCCTCCAGACGCAGCTGCGGGCAGCCCCCACCGCATAATCTTAGCCAGGCGCAGCCCGCGCAGGCTGGCCCCGGCGGATTGTTGGCATACTGCACCGACTCGCCGCGCCAGGCGCGCAGCGTGGCCTCAAACAGCGGCACGACGATGCGGTTAGCATCTTCTTTAACCCAAATCGCAAACACCGCGCAGAGGAAATCCCCCCACAGCCGGGCGTCGGAAGGTTGCAGATGGGGAATAAACTTGATGGCCACGGCTCCCTGAGCGCTCAGCTGATGGTAGACACGCTCGGGGCGTTGGCACGCCTGACGATCGATAATGACTTCCTGTACCGGAAGATCGCTCGCCAGCGATTTGCAGTTCCCGCAGTGCCGATCGTCACCGTAATCGGCCTGACATCCTGTCATGTCATATCCTTAATAAACAAAATCACCTGTCGTATATGGGTTACAGCAAACAACAATGACAGGGAAAGTACTGCGAATGCGATCAAAAATTTGTCACGAACCGCCTGCGGCTGAGCAAAATCGCTTTGCTCAACGTTCATCAGATTGCGGCTGCGGGTATAGCGCCAGAGGATGAGGGCGGCGAACGGCAATATGCACAGCGAAATCCAGAATGCGATCCCCGCCTGATGCCAGTGGTGCTTAATCGCCAGCGCCAGCAGCGCGCCATAGCCTAAAAGGGTGCGAAACCAGGCCAGCGACGTACGCTCCGGCTGCAGGCCCGGATCGCTCTCGCGACGCGCCCGGCGATTATCCGGCATAGAGCACCAGCGCCATCACCACCACGATGACGAGGGTCAGCAGAATACTGATCAGCAGCAGCGTGCGGGTATAGGGAAGATCCTGTTTCAGCCGCATCGCCTTTTCGTTGCTCAGCCAGCGTATATAGCCGTAAATCGCCAGACCGCCGGCAAACAGGCACAGCAGCAGCGCCAGAATTTCGCGAATCAGCGGCGTAGCGAAATCCGGCGCCAGCTGGTCCAGGCCGACGCCACCGGCTAAAAAGCCAAGCGAAGTGCGGATCCACGCCAGAAAGGTACGTTCATTCGCCAGCGAGAAGCGGTAATCCGGCGCTTCACCAAGGCGGGATATTTTCATCATGACTCCTTGATGGATTCCCGGTTGCGTAAAATACCGCCGATTCTACCTGACTGCCAAAGCGGAGGGCATTAATAATCGCCCCGTTTCAGAGGAAGCTCAGGCCTGATAACCGTATAAAGTCGGGCTATCAGGCCGATAAATGAATAACCGGCACCCTGTGGCTGCCGGTCAGCAGGATTAATGCAGTTCCGGCCAGTACGCTTTATTGGCCGCAATCAGGTCATCAAGAATCGCTTTCGCAACGGATGCGCTCGGCACGGTTTTCGACAGCGCAATGGCCTGCCACAGCTTGTGATAAGAGCGCTGTTCCCAGGCATCCACCACCAGTTTTTCCACCGCAACCTGCTGGCTCATCATCCCTTTCTGGAAGTGGGGAATGTCGCCTACCGTCAGCGGCTCCGGTCCGTTGTGGCCAACCAGGCACGGAATTTCCACCATCGCATCGGCGTCAAAGTTATGAATCGCCCCGTTGTTTGGCACAATCAGCAGCATGCGTTCCTGAGTATTAAAGGCAATCGCCGCCGCCAGATCGACGATGTAGGACGCGTGTTCGTCAATTTCCAGATCGCCTGCGGACGAGTGGCCCGCGGCAATAATGGCCCGGCAGGCGCTAAAGACGTTTTTCTCACGGTGGTCCATCACCTCGTTGGCGCGGGTGCGTTCCGGATTGGAGTGCGCCACGACGTAGTCCGGGAACAGATAATACTTAAGGTAAGTATTCGGCATCGTATCCGGATCCAGCGCCTGCACGTCCTTCGCCTTGGCGAAGGTGTCGTTCCAGCTCGCCTCGGTATGGGGATCGTTTGATGGCGGAACATAGCCGAATTTCGCCACATGTTCGCGCAGTTTCGGCATCAGATCGTTACCCTGCAGATCTTCAATCGAGGTCCACCAGCCGAAGTGGTTCAACCCATAGTAGCGCACGCGCATCTGCTTGCGATCCTTGAGGCCGACGATTTGCGCCATCCGCCCTTCGATACCGATCGGCATATCGCAAATGTTGAGAATTCTGGCGTTCGGACGCAGGCGACGGGTCGCTTCCGCCACAATGGCCGCCGGGTTGGAGTAGTTCAGCATCCAGGCGTTCGGCGAATATTTTTCCATATAGTCCACCAGCTCCAGGACGCCGCCGATGGAGCGCATACCGTAGGCGATACCGCCAGGGCCGCAGGTTTCCTGCCCCAGCACGCCGTGGCGCAGCGGAATTTTTTCATCTTTTTCACGCATCGGGTATTTGCCCACGCGGATATGCGCCATCACGAAATCAACGTCGGTAAAAGCCGCCTGCGGGTCGGTGGTATAGCTGAATTCAATCTCCGGCGCCTGCTCTTTGAGGATCACTTTGCACGCCTCGGCGATGGTCTCCTGACGCGCGCCGTCGTTGTCGTAAAATTTCAGCGACCGCAGCGGGAAGCGATCCTGGTTCGCTAACAGCATCAGCACGATGCCCGGGGTGAAGGTACTGCCGCCGCCTGCGATAACAACTGAGAATTTTTTCATGATACTGCCTCCGTCATGGTGGTTTGTTCGGTCTGTAGAGAATCTTTGATGAGGGTTTCCAGCTGGTCACGGACCTGAGGGACGTGCAGGCCGACGATGACCTGAATTCCGTTGCCGCGGCGGACTACGCCGTGGGCGCCCAGCGCTTTAAAGACGTCGTCGCTTTGCGTCTTCGCCATATCGACCAGCGCGATGCGCAGTCGGGTGGCGCAGTTATTAATGCTTTCGATATTGCCCGCTCCGCCCAGCGCCTGCAGGAAGCCGGCGGCCTGGCCCAGTTTGGTGTCCGCGGCCCCCGCGGCGCTGGTTTTGCCGCGCGCGGCCTGATAATCCGCTTTGCTATAGAGCTTAATTTCACTCTCTTCGCGGCCCGGCGTTTTCAGGTTCAGGCGCAGAATCAACGTGCGGAAGATGACGAAGTAGAGTGCGGTGAAGCACACGCCAACGCCTATCTGGATAAACATCATTGAGGCATGGTTGTGGAACATGGGGATCCAGTTTTGCGGCAGGAACTGGTCGAGCAGGCCGCCGCCAAAGTTGCCTACCACGCCGCAGATATACATCACCGTCGCCATAGTGGCCGCCAGCACCGCATGGACGGCAAACAGCAGCGGCGAGATAAACAGGAAGGTGAACTCTAACGGCTCGGTTATTCCCACCAGTACGGCGGTCAAGGTGGCGGGAATCAGCAGACCGGCGACTTTCACGCGATTTTCCGGCGCGGCGGTGTAGTAGATCGCCAGCGCGATACCCACAGAACCAAAGACCTTCGAGTTACCGTGCAGCGCGAATCCGCCTTCCGGGAAGAGGGTTTTCAGCGCCTCGGTACTCTGGCTGAACTCATGTAAATGCTGCGCCCAGTAAACCTGAATACCGCTTTCCACTACCGCCGGGCCGAAAATAAACGGTCCGTAGACAAAGTGATGTAAACCGGTCGGGATCAGAATGCGCTCAAGGAAAATATAGACCCAGACCCCCAGCGCCCCGGCCGAGCGTAAGAAGGCCTGCAGCGATTCAATGCCCATCTGCACTTTTGGCCAGCCAAGCAGGGTCAGCCAGGCGCAGGGGATCATCGCCAGGAAGGCGACAATCACCACAAACGAGGAGCCCTGGAAAATCCCCAGAAACACCGGCAGCGGTTTATCGAAGTAGCGGTTATGCAGGGCGGTCACCAGCCCGGAGATAACAATCGCGCCGATAATGCTGGTATCGAGCGTTTTAATCCCGGCCATCATCGTCAGGCCGCTGCCTGGCGTCGGCTCCACGGAAAAATCGACGCCGAAGAAGTGGCCCCAGGTCATTCCCATGGCGTTGATGAAGTAGTTCCAGGTGAGGAAGCTGACCAGTACCGCCAGGCAGGCCCGGCCCTGGGCCTGTTTCGCCAGGCCGATCGGCAGACCGACGGCGAAAATCAGCGGCATATTACGAAAGACGGTCCAGCCGCCCTCTTCAACAATGTGAACGATCTGAGCAAATAAACTATCGGGTGCTGTGAGCGCTTCCCCGACGAACATCGGGTTGCGCAGCATAATGGCGATACCCACCACGATCCCGGCGAAAGGAAAGAGTAAAACCGGGGTAAACATGGCGCCGCCAAAGCGTTGTATTTGACTGAGCATTTGAAAATCCTCATATAACAACTCATAGGGTGAGTGGCCTTATCCATACCCGGCATGCTTCACGTACCGCGGTGAATGATTCAGGGTAATTATTTGTACTGGCCTGAAACGAGAATAGAAATTTGCCCGGTCGACAACATGCGGCGCCGTTACGATTCGTGATCGCTTTCATGGTTTTAATTGCGCCAATGTTGTCTACTTTTTAAGTAAAAATTAGACATCCTGAATTGCGCTGATTACGCCTCTGTAACGAAAAGTATTTATCCATATGTATTAACTCTATTTTTAAAGCTAATAATCCGTGCATCATCGTTTTCAACTGAGTGAATAGAGGTCTACTGGTGATCTACAAATCCATCGCCGACAGATTACGTTTGCGCCTCAACTCCTCCGATTTCGAAGTCGGCAGCCCGCTTCCCGGGGAAAAAAAACTGGCGGAAGAGTTCGGCGTCGCGCGCATGACTATCCGCAAAGCCATCGATCTGCTGGTCACCTGGGGACTGGTGGTGCGTCGGCACGGCTCCGGCACCTACGTCGCCCGCAAAGACCTGCATCATGAAACCAGCAATCTGACCGGGCTGGCCGAGGTGCTGCGCAAGCAGGGTAAAGAGGTGGTCAGCCGGGTATTGGTTTTTGAGGTGATGCCCGCCCCCCCGGCTATCGCCAGCCTGCTGCGGATACAAATTGATGAACGGATCTACTTCTCGCGCCGGGTGCGCTATGTCGATGGCAAGCCGCTAATGCTGGAGGACAGCTATATGCCGGTGAAGCTGTTTCGCAATCTGTCGCTGGTGCATCTGGAAGGGTCGAAGTTCGATTACATCGAGAAGGAGTGTGGCATAACCATTAGCGGCAACTATGAAACGCTGTCGCCGGTGCTGGCGGACAGGCAGCTGGCGCAGTCGATGAACGTGCCGGAGCAGACGCCGCTGCTGCGTATAACCTCCCTTTCCTACAGCGACAGCGGCGAGTTTCTTAACTATTCAGTGATGTTCCGTAACGCCAGCGAGTATCAGGTGGACTACCACCTGCGGCGCGTCCAGGCGGAGAATCCGTTAACCTATCCCCCAGAACAGCACCGCCAGTAGCTGCGGCGTGATAATACGTAAGAACATGACCAGCGGATAAACGGTCGCGTAAGAGAGCGCCGCCGCGCCGCTGGTGGCATGCAGGTTGTTGGCAAAGGCCAGCGCGGGCGGGTCGGTCATTGAACCGGCCAGCATCCCGCACAGGGTCAGGTAGTTCATCTTCGCCAGCATCCGCGCCAGAATACCGACAGCCAGCAGTGGGATAGCGGTGATAAAGATGCCGTAGACAATCCAGCTCATGCCATCACCGTCAATCAGCGTCGCCACAAAATCGCCGCCGGATTTCAGGCCAACCACCGCGAGAAACAGCACAATGCCCAGCTCGCGCAGCGCAAGGTTAGCGCTGGGCGGCATAAACCAGTAGAGCTTACCGATGCTGCCGATACGCCCGAGGATCAGCGCCATAATCAGCGGCCCCCCTGCCAGGCCCAGCTTCAGCGCCGCCGGGAACCCCGGAATAAACAGCGGAATGGAGCCCAGCAGCACGCCCAGGCCAATACCGATAAATACCGGCAGCATCTGCACCTGCTGCAGTTTTTGCTGGGCGTTGCCCAGCTCGGCGGCCACCGCGTCAATCGCCTCCGGACGGCCGACGAGGTTAAGAATATCGCCGAACTGCAGGCTGGCATGGCTGCTGGCGACCAGCTCAACCCCGGCGCGATTGAGTCGCGAGATCACCACGTCATAGCGCTGTTTAAAGTGCAGATCGCGTATGCGTTTACCCAATACTTTTTCGTTAGTGACCACCACGCGCTCGACTTTCAGATCGGTACCGCGCGTGGAGAGCGAAGTGGAAACCTCCTTACCAATCACCAGCTGGGCATTGTGTAAATCCTCCGGTCGCCCGACCAGGTGCAGCAGGTCCCCAAGCTGAATCAGGGTATTCGGCGCGGGCACCATTAGCATCTCCTCGCGCTTGAGGCGCGAGCAGATCAGCTTGTCGCTGTTAAGCATCGGCACATCCTGAATCGCCATATTGTTCAGGTTGGGGTTTTCGACCCGCACGTTGATGGTCTGAAGATGCGCGTGGCCGTTGCCGCTGATCTCGTCAAACTGCTGGGCTTCTTTCTCGACGTTGATGCGGAAAAACAGTCGCACCAGCCACATGGTCAGCAAAATGCCGCAGATGCCAAACGGATAGGCCATGGCGTAGCTCATCCCCATCTGATCGACGGTATCAAGCGGCACGCCAAGGTCGCGCAGGATCTGCTGCCCGGCCCCCAGCGCAGGCGTGTTGGTTACCGCGCCGGAGAAGATGCCGAGCACCACGGGAAGAGGGATATCGAACAGTTTATGCAGGACCGCGGTGACCAGGCCGCCGAGAATGACGATCAGAATAGCG
Source organism: Klebsiella sp. CB_Kp196 (assembly GCF_040061575.1). Lineage (NCBI taxonomy): Bacteria > Pseudomonadati > Pseudomonadota > Gammaproteobacteria > Enterobacterales > Enterobacteriaceae > Klebsiella > Klebsiella sp. CB_Kp196. The sequence goes on along the minus strand of NZ_JBEAFH010000050.1, from coordinate 77,024 downwards.
AAGAGGTTCAGCCGCAGGCCGGAGACGCGCAGCGAGGCGAAGAAGCCCGGCCCCACCTGGATACCGATGGTATACACGAAGAGAATCAGGCCAAATTCCTGAATAAAGTGCAGCATAGGGCTGCTGAGCGTAATGCCCGCCTGGTCCACAAAGTGGCCGACGATAATACCGCCAAACAGCACGCCTCCGATACCGAAGCCGACACCGCGCACTTTTACATTGCCGATCCACAATCCGACGACCGCCACCAGCGCCAATACGCTAACGGTCAATGCTATATCACTCATCGTCTCTTCCCTGTGTATAACATTACTCACAATGAGGATTATGACCGGTACTCACCAGGCTGTATGCCGCCTGGCGCACAATAATCACGGGATCAGCCAACGACCATTTTGTTGAACACAGCAAGAAAGGACAAAGTAATGCGTATCACGCACAAAAAAGCCCCGAACATCGGGGCTTTATAGGTGGTTAGCTTAATTAGCTATCTAACGCGGGGCGCTCGCTGATGGCGATGCGCTGCGGTGCGATCTGTTCCGGCTCGTTGCGGGTCAAATCGATATGCAGCAGGCCGTTGGTAAAGGTTGCCCCGGAGACTTCCATATTTTCGGCGAGCGTGAAGCTCAGGCTAAACGCCTGGTTAACCAGCCCCTGATGCAGCCATTTGGTCTCTTTTTCCGGCTGCTGCGGCGCGCCTTTTACCGTCAGGCGCGTGCCTTCAAGCTGGATATCCAAATCTTCCTGACGGAAACCGGCCAGCGCAAGGGTAATGCGATAGTGGTTGTCGTCGCTTTTTTCGATGTTATAGGGCGGGAAGCTCTGGCTTTCACCGGCGGTTTGTAGCGCGTTGGCCAGTTTGTCAAAACCGATCCATTGACGCAGCAGCGGGGATAAATCGTAGTTACGCATAGTCTTTCTCCTTCTAAGAAGCGAGTGGATATCTGCAAATCCTGTGGATTCGCCTTTGCCCCCTGACGGCGGGCAGTTTTTTTGAATGAATACCGGGCCGCCTTCGCGGCCCAACAAATTAGTTGATCTCGATACGGCGCGGCTTATTCGCTTCAGGAATAACTCGCTCAAGGTCGATATACAGCAGACCGTTTACCAGGTTGGCGCCGCGAATATGAATATTTTCCGCAAGCTGGAATTTACGCTCAAAATTGCGTTCAGCGATGCCCTGATACAGGTAAGTGCGCTCTTTCTGCTCGGCGGCATGGGCGCCTTTTACGATAAGCAGATTATCCTGCGCGGTAATTTCCAGTTCGCTCTCGGCAAAACCGGCAACGGCAATCGCGATGCGGTAGTTGTTCTCGTCTACTAACTCAACGTTGTACGGAGGATAGCCGCCATTACTCTGGCTTTGATTATTTTCTAACAGATTGAAAAGGCGGTCGAAACCAATAGCAGAACGATACAGCGGGGAGAGATCGAAATTACGCATAATACATAGCTCCTGAAATCAGCGAGAATTATCTGACCTTCCATCATGGACAGGCCGTTATTACCCGGAATACCCATTCGGCGTATTCTCCGGGAGACACATTCCTAAAATGGGTATATCCATGACCTTTTCAAGGGGAAAAGGGCAATTTTTTTTGCAGTTTGCGGTCTATTGCTTAGACTGGAGGGACAGCACAAAAGGCAAAGTGCGACGCCTGCCACAGTGCGGCGCAATGGCACTATGCATCCATGGAATGGCCCGATATAACCGATATGTACGCCATTCTTCAGGCCACGGCTCTGTTGGCTGCGCCCTGCATGATTTTGTACATAGAAGGTTCTATCAACGCCCGTAACGATGACGGAAAAATGATGAAAAACGGTCTGTTAAAGCTGGTCCTGTTTAGCGGGATGATAAGTTTAGGCGGTTGCTCCAGCGTGATGTCACATACCGGCGGTAAGGAAGGAACCTATCCGGGAACGCGCGCCAGCGCGCAAATGCTGGGAGATAGCGATGCCAACTGGGGTACGAAATCCCTGGTGGCGCTGGATATGCCGCTCACGGCCGTTATGGACACGCTGCTGCTACCGTGGGATATGTTCCGCACCGATAGCTCGGTTAAATCGCGCGTGGAAAAGAGCGAAAAAGAGACGCTGGCGACCAACGCAGTGATCCCGCCAGCGCCAATGCCGAACCCCTGATTTAGCGCGCCGTTGCGGTTACCCACAGCTGGCGGTAACCGTCCACCTCTTCCATCCAGGCAAGCTGTTTGCCGTCTGGCGAAAAGACGACCGCGTCGGCCGAAGGCGGATTGGCATGCTCATCGGTCAAAAAGTCGATTTCCCCGCTCCGCGCATCACAAAGCGCGATGCGGTTTTCCAGCACAAAGCCCAGCCATTTTCCTGATGGATGCCAGTTAAACGCCGACTGGATATCGGATCGGCTGTGGGTCAGCTGCCGCAGCTTGTCTCCCTGCGCCGAGATAAGCCACATTTGCACCACGCCGGCCTCGTCGCGCATCAGAAAAGCGATGTCCGTTGCCGACGGATTAGCGCGCACCCAATGACGCGGCGTATTCACCAGTCCCGGGTAACGGCGTTGGTGGGTAAACGTTAAGCGACGCTGAACAACGCCGGCAGGGGGAGCCGGCATCGTGGTTTCCGTTCCTGCCAATGGCGCATCGCCAGACTGCTTCCAGCCCTGTTCGCTCTCCGGCAGCTCGACAATAAATAGCTCCGGCACTTTGTCGCCATTTACCGCCAGCGTATCGCCAATAAACGCCAGCGCACGGTTGCCCACCCAGCCCTCTTCATAGGCGCGATTAATCTCGTCGCTGCCCGGCGCGGGGGTCGGCGTTGTGCGGCTGACCAGCACGCACCAGTGGCTGCCGCCGTATTCTCGTGGATGATCCCCACGCGGTACTACCGGGCCATAGGGAACCGCCACGCCAACGTTGCGCAAATCCAGCGCCGGATCGCGTTCATGGAGCACGTGGTCGTTATAGGTAAAGCTGACAAATTCGCCGTTCGGGCTGAAAACATGCACATGGCTGCCGCCGCGCAGCGCGCCGGGAGTATAGGGAGCGGAAATATCCATCGCATCGAGGTTGTGCGTTTCGCCCTGCCAGGAGACCACGCCGCGACGATGGTGGAAATCGTAATGCCAGCGCTCGTCAGGGTTTTCCGGGCCGTGGATAAAGACATATTTATCTATCGATGGATGAACGGTCACCACGCCAACGTACGCGCCCTGTCCGGCACGGTAGAGGATCTCAACCTCTCCCGTCTCGACATTCACCCGCTCGATGGTTTCGCCGGTAAAAGAGGCGCCAGAGGGACGAACGTCAAAGACCAGCCACCGGCTGTCCGCCGTCCAGGCGCGCGTGTTGGTAAGCTGATGATGACGGGGAGCAAAGGTGACTTGTTTCATAAACATACCCTGATGCGAGACTTTCGCATCAGGGTATCGTATCGGAAAGAATTAGCCTACTCGTTTGACATCCCCCACCAGCAGGATGTAAGAGAGCGCGCCCACCAGCGCAATAACGGAAATATAAACCAGCGCAGGAGCAAAACCATAGTCCTGGGCCAGATAACCCACCACCAGCGGAACGGTGATACCGCCCAGCCCGCCGACGAAATTAAACATTCCACCGGTCAACCCGATAAGCCGCATCGGCGCAAGCGAAGAGACCAGCGACCAGGTAATGGAGGCGAAGCCGTTACCGAAGAAGGCCAGCGCCATCAGGACCATAATCCACACCGGATCGTTGGTATAGTTTGCGCCCATGATGCAGGTCGAGATCAGCAGGCCGCAGATAATCGGGGTTTTACGCGCGGCGCCTAATGAGAAACCTTTTCTCACCAGCCTGTCCGCCAGCCAGCCGGAGAGCAGCACGCCAACAAAGGCGGCAAGGAACGGAACCGTGGTCATAAAGCCCGCTTTCAGCGCCGTAATCCCCTTTTCCTGGGTCAGATAGTTGGGGAACCAGGTCAGGAAGAACCACAGCGTCGAGGTCACGGCAAACTGTCCAAGGTAAACGCCAATCAGTTTGCGATGGAATACCAGCTTCCAGTCGGCTTTGGTCAGCGGCTGCCGCGCCTCTTTTTTAACGGGCGCATCGCCGTCCACCAGACCACCGCCGTCGCGAATATAATCCAGCTCGGCTTTGCTGATGCTTTTCGTCAGACGCGGCGGCTGATAAACCTTAATCCAAATCAGTGACCATACGATCCCGATAGCGCCGGTAACGATAAATACCCAGTGCCAGCTCAGCATTTCCTGAATCCAGATTAATAGCGGGGTCAGGAATGCCAGCCCGACAAACTGGCCTGAGGTGTAAAAACCGACGGCTGATGCGCGCTCGTGCTCCGGAAACCAGCTGGTCACCATGCGATTATTGGTGGGAAACGCCGGCGCTTCAAATATCCCGGTAATCGCGCGCAGGCCAATCAACGACATCAGCCCCGTGGCAAATCCCTGCAGTAGCGTCGCCACCGACCAGCCAAAAATAGCGATAAAGTAGGTCAGCCTCGAGCCCACGCGGTCAAGGAACCAACCGCCGGGAATCTGGCAAAGCGTATACAGCCACGCGAAGGCGGAAAATACATATCCCATTTCCGCTTTGGTAATACCAAACTCTTCCTGAATATGCGCCGATGCCACCGCAAGGTTGGCGCGATCAACATAACAAATCACCACGGTAATAAAGATCATAATCAGCGTCAAATAACGACGACGCCCGGGTTTTGCAGCTGTAACTGAAATATCCATCGCAATCTGTCTCCAGATTTTGGGCATAGCGAGGCCGCTCACCATGCCCGGTAATTTACAGAGGGTTTATTTAAATTTTTTATTAATAACTTAACCGTAATGCGCTAAATAATTTGTGCTGGGGAAAGGCGGCAAATTTTCGCATTCCCAGGAGCATACATTAGTATGTGACTGGGATAAGAAAATGCAGCCAACGCATCAGCAGCGCAAAGTATGACGCGCATTTACCATTCGGCGACGCTACCATCCTCATGCCGCCACAACGGATTACGCCAGTCCGGCGCATTCTGACTTAATTCAATGACCCGCGCTTCATCGATTTCTACGCCAAGCCCGGGCTTCATTAATGGTTTAAAGAAACCGCCTTCCATATTGAAGTCGTCTTTATTTTTCACAAAGTCGAGTAATTCCGCGCCCTTGTTATAGTGAATGCCCATGCTTTGCTCCTGGAAGACGGCGTTATAGGAGACAAAATCGACGTGCAGGCAGGCGGCAAGCGCAACAGGCCCCAGCGGGCAGTGCGGCGCCAGCGCCACGTCGTAGGCTTCGGCCATTCCGGCGATTTTATAGCACTCGGTAATACCGCCCGCGTGCGACAGATCGGGTTGGAGAATGGCCAGCCCACCGGCTTCCAGCACGCGTTTAAACTCGAAGCGCGAGAACATGCGTTCGCCCGCCGCGATAGGAATCGAGGTTTGCGCCGCCAGCCGCGGATAATATTCCGCCTGCTCGGCAAGAACCGGCTCTTCAATAAACAGCGGGCGATATTGCTCCAGCTCTTTAATCAGCACCTTCGCCATTGGCGCGCTAACGCGGCCGTGAAAATCGAGACCGAACTCAATTTCATTGCCGAACGCTTCGCGAATTTGCGCGACGGTATTCACCGCCGCATCCACCGCGCGAGAATTATCGATCAGCCCCAGCTCTTCGCAGCCGTTTAATTTGAAGGTATCAAAACCAATACCGCGCAGCTTCTTGATGCCATCAATCACCTCTGCCGGACGGTCGCCGCCAACCCAGCTGTAGGCTTTGATTTTGTCACGCACCAGGCCGCCCATTAGCTGCCAGACCGGCGCGTTCAGCACTTTGCCTTTAATATCCCACAGCGCCTGGTCGATACCGGCGATGGCGCTCATTAAAATCGGGCCGCCGCGGTAAAAGCCCGCGCGGTACATCACCTGCCACAGGTCGTTAATCCGCGCCGGATCCTGGCCTATGAGATATTCGCCGAGCTCATGCACCGCCGCCTCTACGGTGCGCGCGCGCCCTTCAATCACGGGCTCGCCCCAGCCAACCACGCCTTCGTCGGTTTCAATTTTTAGAAACATCCAGCGCGGGGGTAAACGATACGTGGTGAGTTTGGTTATTTTCATTGCACTGCCTCTCGATACGCTTTAACAAATGCTGCCGCCTGCCGTTGGGTACGCTCTACGGATTGGCCAGCGCGATAGAGATCGCTGCCCAGCCCGGCACCGGTACAGCCTGCTTTTATCCACTGCGCCAGATTTTCCGGCGTCACGCCGCCCACCGCAAAAACGGGCACCTCCGGCGGCAAAACGGCCTTTAGCGCTTTGATGTAGTCAGGGCCAAAAGCCGAAGATGGGAAGACTTTCAACGCCTGAGCCCCGGCGTCCAGCGCGGCGAACGCTTCCGTCGCCGTCGCGCATCCGGGACAAACCGTCATGCCGTAGCTCACCGCACGGCGAATGACCTCGGGCTGAATATTGGGCGTGACGATAAGCCTGCAGCCCATTCGGGCAAGCTGGTCCACCCGCTCTGCATTAAGCACGGTGCCCGCGCCAATCAGCGCCTTATCACCATAAGCCTCAACAACGGCGGGAATACTCTTTTCCCACTGCGGTGAGTTGAGCGGAATTTCAACGGCGTCGAAGCCGGCGTCGATCGCCGCCCCCACGTGCGCCAGCGCCTCTTCCGGCGTAATCCCGCGCAGGATAGCGATAAGCGGTAAGTTAGTTTGCCACTGCATGGATGATGCTCCTTATTCCTGTCTGAAATGCGTTGTCGCCCGACACCACGGTGGTCTGACGGCCAATGGCGCTCAGTGCCTGCTGATAGCGGTTCGCCAGCGTCTCGCCGGCGACAATGGTGACCTGCTGGTCGCGAAAGCGTTGGCTCAGGGTGGCGACTTCCGCGCCAATCAGCAGTCCCGACAGAAACTCGCCGACATGCGCGCGCGGCAGCGAACCCAGCACGTGTGAAGCGCGAACTTCAAAAAGCTGCGGCAGGATGTCTGGCGAATGCAGGCCGCGCTCAAGCCCGGCGTTAAACGCGTCAGGAGCGGAGACCTGCTCCGGTAACCCGGCGCCGACCAGCGAGTGGCGCAGCAGCAGGTGGTGAAGTTCGCCGGTCATCACCGTGCGAAAGTCGTTAATTTGTTGGCGGTCTGCCTGCACCCATTTGCAGTGGGTGCCGGGCATCACGTAGACGGAAGAAGGGGCTATCGCCCGCGCGCCGAGGAGCTGAGTCTCTTCGCCGCGCATCACATTATGGTTATCGTCGCGAGAGACGCTGAGTCCGGGAATAATCCAGACGTTGTCGCTAACGGCAGTTAATTGTTCACCAATGGCGGAGAAATGAACGGGAACCGGCAAGTAGGGTACCGCCTGCCAGCCGACGTTACTGCCGACCATTCCTGCCATCACCGCCGGGGTCGCGCCGTCGCGCCAGCCCCGGGTTATTTCGCTAAACACCGCGGCGGGGGAGTGTCCGTTCAGACGCGTGACGCCTGCTTCCGATTGCCTGCTCTCCAGACACCGTTCGCCCTGATAGAGCCAGGCGCGCAGGTTGGTCGATCCCCAGTCAATTGCGATGTAGCGAGATGTCATGTGATTTCCTTTAACCTTCGTGTCGAGCTGGCGATCATGGTGAGCGCCGCCTGCTCCGCCGCTTCGCTGTCCTGATGCCGGATGGCGTCAAACAGCGCCTTATGTTCCTGGAGCGTTTTCGGCATGTTGGCCTCATCGCCCATCCACGTTCTTTCAAATACCGCCCGCTGTAGCGAGCTGATCGCCACGTTGAGCTGCTGCAGAACCGGGTTATGCACCGACTGCAGCACCGCCTCGTGATAGCGAATATCCGCTTCGTTAAACGCTTCCCTGTCCTGGTTATTGGCGATCATGTCGTTGAGCGCTTCTTCTATTTGCGCCAGGTCGCTCGACGTCGCGCGCTCTGCCGCCCAGCGGGCGATCGCGGGTTCAACCAGGTTACGTACCTCGCTCATCGCGCTAATCAGCCGCGGGTCGTAATCACTCTCCAGCACCCACTGTAAAACGTCGGTGTCGAGATAATTCCACTGGTTGCGCGGGGTAACGAACGCGCCGCGATAGCGCTTCATTTCAATCAGCCGTTTAGCCATCAACGAACGGAACACTTCGCGAATGATATTGCGCGAGGTGGCAAACTCCTCACACAGGTCGGCTTCAGCGGGCAGCGCAGAGCCGGGAACGTATTTGCCGCTGACAATCTGCTTGCCCAGCGTGATGACGATGCGATCGGTTTTATTGAGAGTCATGGAAAGTCCTTGTGCTCTGGATGTCTCTCTACTTTACCGCGACAGGCGGTTTTAACCGCAACTTTGTAGTACTAACGTGATGTCACTCGTCATCGCCATGGACACAATGTAGTACAACACAAACATGTTGTACTACAATTTAGATCACAAAAACGACAATTTGGTTTGGAGATTTTGCGGCGGGTTAAACTCAGGGCATAAAAAAACCCGCGATAAACGCGGGTTTTTCAGAAAGAGATTTTTAGTTTAAGACATATTTTTCAATAGCATATGCCACACCGTCTTCCAGATTGGATTTGGTGATAAAGTTTGCCGCTTCTTTGACGGCCGGAATCGCGTTATCCATCGCCACGCCGACGCCAGCGTATTCAATCATCGCGATGTCGTTTTCCTGATCGCCAATCGCCATCACCTCTTCCGGCTGGATGCCCAGCGCATCGGCCAGCGATTTCACGCCGGTACCTTTGGTGACGCGTTTATCAAGAATTTCAAGGAAGTACGGCGCGCTTTTCAGCACGGTGTACTTCTCTTTCACTTCAGCCGGAATGCGGGCGATAGCCTTGTCCAGAATCGCCGGCTCATCGATCATCATCACTTTCAGCAGCTGGATATTCGGATCCATCTTTTCGGCTTCGCAGAAGACCAGCGGGATCGTCGCCACGTAGGATTCATGTACCGTGTAATAGCTCACATCGCGGTTCGCGGTATACAGGGTGTTACGATCGAGCGCGTGGAAGTGGGAGCCGACATCGCGGGCCAGCTGTTCCAGATAGCGGTAGTCGTCGTAGCCCAGCGCGGTTTGCGCAACGGTACTGCCGTCGCTCGCCTTCTGCACTAAAGCACCGTTATAGGTGATGCAGTAATCTCCAGGCTGCTCCATATGCAGTTCTTTCAGATAGCTGTGCACGCCAGCGTAAGGACGGCCGGTGGTCAGCACCACGTTGACGCCGCGTTCACGGGCTGCGGCAATCGCGGTTTTCACCGCAGGAGAGATAGTATGGTCAGGCAGCAGCAGCGTGCCGTCCATATCGATTGCAATCAGTTTAATAGCCATGAAATCCCCGGGTAAGATGAGTCCTTACTCATGCTAACGCGATTAAGCCCACAAAAATAGAGCTACATTGCGCAGCAGAACCCCCCCTTTTAGGCAAGATCCGGGGAACGGGGTCTTACTCGCGGGTGAGCACGATTTTGCCAAACGCACCGCGATCGAGGTGTTCAAGCGCCTGTGCAAGCTGGTCAAAGCGGTAACGGTGCTCAATCACCGGTTTCAGCCTGGTCACGTCAACGGCGCGGACAAAATCTTCCAGTGCGCGACGGTGCCCCACGCCAATACCTTGAATCACCGGGGATTTCAGCAACAGTTCGCCCGCGGGCAGCGAGATTTCACTGCCGGCCAGCACGCCGATGACCGAAATACGCCCATGAACCGCCACGGCGCGCAGGGAATGCCTCAGGTTCTCCCCGCCAACGGTTTCAATGATGTGGTCGATGCCGCGATTGTTCGTCAGTTCGTATATCCCTTCAGCCCAGTCGCCTTTAAGCCGGTTGATGCCATAATCGGCGCCGAGTTGTTTGGCCCGCGCCAGTTTTTCATCGCTCCCGGACGTGACAAAAACCTCTGCCCCCTGCGCTTTGGCAATTTGCAAAGCGAATATCGCCACACCGCCCGTGCCCTGCACCAGTACCGATTGCCCGGCGCGTAAATGACCGCGCTCCACCAGCGCGAACCATGCGGTAAGCCCGGCGCACGGTAACGTGCTGGCCTCGGCGTCATCCAGGGTTTCCGGGGCGGCCACCAGCCCGTTTTCATTCACAATCACGTACTCAGACAGCATGCCCTGGAAGTAACCGCCGGTCGTTTTATAGGGCAAAGTGCGGGCGTCCGCTGTTGGCCTACCGTCGATCCACTCCGGGAAAAAGGTCGAGATGACGCGAGCGCCGGGTGTGAAACGCGTGACGCCCTCGCCCGTGCTTTCCACCACTCCCGCCATATCGGACGCCGGCGTAAACGGGAAGGAAAGCGCAATCGGCATGGTGCCTTCAATGACCATTTTATCGCGATAGTTGAGCGCAACGGCGTTCACCCGTACGCAGACTTCACCCGGCCCTGGCTGCGGAACAGGCGCCTGGATGAGTTTGAGGTTGTCGCGCCCGAGGGCGTCCATGGACCAGCGTTGCATTGTCTCAGTCATTTTTTCTCTCCTGCCATTAAATAAGCTTCAGGAGCGACAGTCTACCGTTGACTCAGGGTCGCCAGTGGCGATAAGTTTTCCCATTATTGATGAAAGAAAAGATACAATCCATGACCGATACGCTGAAGGATATTCCGGTTTTTGTGGCCGCCGTTGAGGCTGGGAGTTTTGCTCAGGCCGCAATCCGTTTGCATTTGTCGCGTTCGGCGGTAGGAAAGAGCATCGCTCGCCTTGAGGAGCGACTGGGGGTACGTCTGTTTCAACGAACGACCCGCAGCCAGAGCCTGACCGACAACGGCGCCCTTTTTTATGAACACTGCCTGCGCGCGCTGGAGGAAATTCGGGGCGCAGAATCGCTGCTGGAAACGGGGAAACAGCAGGTCAGTGGCCGCCTGCGCGTGGCCATGCCGGTGCTGTTTGGCCGCCAGTGCGTCGCCCCGCTGCTGATCGCGCTGGCGCAGGAACATCCAGGCCTTGAGCTGGAGATGTCATTCAGCGATCGCGTGGTGGATCTCGTCGAGGAAGGGTTTGATATGGCGGTGCGTAACGGCACGCTTCAGGACAGCAGCGTTCTGGTCGCCAGAAGGCTGGGAGAACACCGCATGGTGCTGTGCGCCGCGCCGGATTATCTGCTGAAGAAGGGCACGCCGCAAAGCGTTGATGATTTACTCCATCATGCGGCCATTAACTATCTGCAGGCAGGCAGAGTGCTCTCCTGGCAGCTTATGGATAGCGAAGGTGCCTCGCACACCTTCACTCCCCGTTCATCGCTCAATATGGATGATTTGCAGGCGATCTGCGATGCTGCGCTGGCCGGACACGGCATTGCATGGCTGCCCTGCTGGATGGTCAGCAAAGAAATTCATCAGGGAAAACTCGTTCCGCTGTTAAAGCAGGCGCCGGATGTGCGCTTCGACGTTCACGCGGTCTGGCAACAGACGCCGCATCTACCGCTGAGGGTGAGAATTGCCGTCGATACGCTCGCCAGCCGCTTACCGTCCGTGATGTCGCTGGACAGGCCTGCGCCCACAAAAAAGCCGCGCTAAACGCGCGGCCTGAGTATGGCGGTGTACGACGATTAAATATCGATGTTTGCCGCTTTGAGGGCGTTCTCTTCGATAAAGGCGCGACGCGGTTCAACGGCGTCCCCCATCAGGGTCGTGAACAGCTGGTCAGCGGCAATCGCGTCCTTGACGGTCACGCGTAGCATGCGGCGGCTGTCCGGATCCATGGTAGTTTCCCACAGCTGATCCGGGTTCATTTCACCAAGACCTTTATAGCGCTGGATAGAGAGTCCGCGACGGGACTCTTTCACCAGCCAGTCCAGCGCCTGTTCGAAGCTGGCCACCGGCTGACGACGTTCGCCGCGCTCAATAAAGGCATCGTCTTCAATCAGACCGCGCAGCGTTTCGCCCAGCGCGCAGATACGGTGGTATTCCGGCCCGGTGACAAACTCGTGATCCAGCGGGTAGTCGGTATCCACGCCGTGGGTACGCACGCGAACGATCGGCTCAAACTGCTGCAGCTCGGCGTTCTCGCGGACATCAAATTTCCACTGGCTGCCGTGCTGCTCTTTCTCGTTCAGCTCGCTCACCAGGGCGTTGATCCAGCGCGTTACGGTCTGCTCGTTCGCCAGGTCGGCCTCCGCCAGCGTCGGCTGATAGATAAGCTCTTTCAGCAGGGCTTTAGGATAACGACGTTCCATACGCGTAATCATTTTCTGCGTGGCGTTATACTCGGCAACCAGTCTCTCCAGCGGCTCGCCGGCTAAGGCCGGCGCGTTGGCGTTGGTGTGCAAAGTGGCGCCATCCAGCGCGATGGAGATTTGGTACTGATCCATCGCTTCGTCGTCTTTAATGTACTGTTCCTGCTTGCCTTTCTTCACTTTGTACAGCGGCGGCTGGGCAATGTAGACGTGTCCGCGCTCAACGATTTCCGGCATCTGGCGATAGAAGAAGGTCAGCAGCAGCGTACGAATGTGCGAGCCGTCGACGTCCGCATCGGTCATGATGATGATGCTGTGATAGCGCAGTTTGTCCGGATTGTACTCATCGCGGCCAATGCCGCAGCCCAGCGCGGTAATCAGCGTCGCCACTTCCTGAGACGCGAGCATTTTGTCAAAGCGCGCTTTCTCAACGTTAAGGATTTTACCTTTCAGCGGCAGAATCGCCTGGTTCTTACGGTTACGCCCCTGTTTCGCAGAGCCGCCCGCAGAGTCCCCTTCCACTAAGTACAGTTCAGAGTGCGCGGGGTCGCGTTCCTGACAGTCCGCCAGCTTGCCCGGCAGGCCAGCCAGATCCAGCGCGCCTTTACGGCGAGTCATTTCACGCGCGCGACGTGCGGCTTCGCGCGCGCGCGCCGCGTCGATGATTTTACCGACCACGATTTTGGCGTCAGACGGGTTTTCCAGCAGGTATTCGTTCAGCAGTTCGTTCATCTGCTGTTCGACCGCCGATTTCACCTCGGAAGAGACCAGCTTGTCTTTGGTCTGTGAGGAGAATTTCGGATCCGGCACCTTCACGGAGACCACGGCAATCAGGCCTTCACGGGCATCGTCGCCGGTGGCGCTGACTTTCGCTTTTTTGCTATAGCCTTCTTTATCCATGTAGGCGTTCAGGGTACGGGTCATTGCCGCACGGAAGCCTGCAAGGTGGGTACCGCCGTCGCGCTGCGGAATGTTGTTGGTAAAGCAGTAGATGTTTTCCTGGAAACCATCGTTCCACTGCAGCGCAACTTCAACGCCGATACCGTCTTTTTCGGTGGAGAAATAGAAGATATTCGGGTGGATCGGCGTTTTGTTTTTGTTCAGATATTCGACGAACGCTTTGATACCGCCTTCGTAGTGGAAATGATCTTCTTTACCGTCGCGCTTGTCGCGCAGGCGAATCGACACCCCGGAGTTCAGGAACGACAGCTCGCGCAGGCGTTTTGCCAGAATCTCGTATTCGAATTCGACCACGTTGGTAAAAGTTTCGTAGCTCGGCCAGAAACGAACCATGGTGCCGGTTTTTTCGGTTTCGCCGGTAACCGCAAGCGGCGCCTGCGGCACGCCGTGGGCATAAATCTGACGGTGAATTTTGTTATCGCGCTGAATGACCAGCTCCAGCTTCTGCGACAGGGCGTTAACAACGGAAACGCCTACGCCATGCAGACCACCGGAAACTTTATACGAGTTATCATCGAATTTACCGCCCGCGTGCAGAACGGTCATGATCACTTCCGCCGCCGACACGCCCTCTTCCGGGTGAATACCGGTCGGAATACCGCGGCCGTCATCCTGTACGGAGACGGAGTTGTCGCTGTGGATAGTAACAACGATGTCTTTACAGTAACCTGCGAGCGCTTCGTCGATAGCGTTATCCACAACCTCGAATACCATGTGGTGCAGACCGGTGCCGTCATCCGTGTCGCCGATATACATACCCGGGCGCTTACGCACCGCATCCAGCCCTTTCAGGACTTTGATACTGGAGGAGTCATAAGAATTCGACATCAACGTTTCTCGCTCATTTCATCTTAGGTTAATCCGCTATTTTACCCTTTTCCACGGTAAACATCTTCGAATTTTCGTCCGACATGTCCATAACGTGTTCAGCGCTAATGGCGCTGACGAAAACCTGCGACTGCGTGGCTTTTAAGCGGCTGGCCAGCAGCCCGCGCCGCGCGTCGTCAAGTTCCGAGGCAAAATCATCTATCAGGTACAGGCAGCGCCGCCCGCTTTCACGGGTCAGAAACTCGCCTTGCGCCAGTCGTAGGGCGCACATCAGCAGCTTAAGCTGCCCGCGTGACAATGTATCCTCTACCGGCGCGCCGTCGGCACGAATGCGGAAATCCGCTTTGTGCGGGCCGTGGGCGGTATAGGTTAGCATGCGGTCGCGTTCGAAATTTCGCTCCAGCACCTCGGCATAATCCGTTTCTTTCTCCCAGCCGCGCTGGAAAGAGAAGGTGAGAGCAAACTCCGGTAAAAACTGCCGACAGGTATCCGCCATGTCTTCGACGATAGCGGCACTGTATTCGGCCCGCCAGCGGCTGATTTGCTCCGCCAGCGGTATCAGCTCCAGATCCCAGGGCCGCAGCTGCGCATAGCGGCTGACCTGACGCAGCGCGGCGTTGCGCTGCTTCACCAGGCGCTTCAGGTTGCTCCAGGCGGTAAAGAATCCGGCTTCGTTGTGGAAGCATCCCCAGTCAAGGAACGCTCTTCTGTATTTGGGGCCGCCGTTGAGTAAAGTAAACCCCTCGGGCGTAATCAGCTGCATCGGCATCAGGTGCGCCAGCTCCGCCACTTTATGCCCGTCGGTACCATCGATACGCACCTTGCTGTCGCCCTGCTTATCTTTTGTCAGGCCGATAGATACTTCTCGCTCTTCGCCCTGCAGGCGACCGTGCAGGACAAAGGACTCCTGCTCGTGACGAATCACGCGGCCAATCTGCAAACTACGAAACGCCCGACCGTGGCCAAGCGTGTAGATAGCTTCAAGTACGCTGGTTTTGCCGCTGCCGTTGGCGCCAACCAGGAAGTTAAAGCCGGGGGATAAGGCGAGATCCGCATTTTCAATATTGCGGAAGTCTTTGATTAGAAGTCGGGATAGCGACATATCAGCTCGTCATCATTCAAGGGGCGTGGGTGTCGCAGCCAGTTCGTCTACCGCCAGCGCGCAGAAAGCGGAGCGTACACGAAGTACGTGAGCATTTCGAGCACTGCCGGAAGGCGAAATGGCAAGTAAACCAGCCCCTTTGCAGATTCTACAATCGCATAGGCATGACGACATAGGCTGCGGATTGAGAAGCCGCATCCTCAATCTGCACGCTCGACACGGAATCGGTCAGCAGAATACGCACATTCTCGCACTTCAGCGCGTTAAGCACATCCAGTACATAGCTGACGTTAAAGCCGATTTCCATCTCAGTCCCGGCATAGGTGACGTCCAGAATCTCTTCCGCTTCTTCCTGTTCCGGGTTATTGGCGGTGATTTTCAGCTGATTTTCACTGACGTAAAGGCGCACGCCGCGGAATTTTTCGTTAGAAAGAATCGCCGCGCGGGCAAAGGCCTGCTTGAGAATATCGCAGCCGGCATCCAGGTGCTTATCCGGGTTTTTCGGTAGTACGCGGCGATAGTCAGGGAAACGACCATCCACCAGCTTTGAAGTGAAGATAAAGTCGCCAACGTGAGCGCGGATATTGTTGCTGCCGATCTGCACGCGCAGCGGGGTATCGCCGCCGTCGAGCATACGCATCAGCTCAATCACGCCTTTACGCGGTACGATCACCGAATGATTGGGCAGGGACTCTTCCAGCGGCATCGAGCAAACCGCCAGGCGGTGGCCGTCGGTCGCCACGGTGCGCAGTTCGCTGCCTTCGGTTTCAAACAGCATGCCGTTCAAGTAATAGCGAACGTCCTGGTGAGCCATCGAAAACTGCGTCGCCTCGATCAGGCGCTTCATGGTCGCCTGCGGCAGGGTAAATTCAACTTCGCTCTGCCAGTCATCAAGGTTGGGGAAATCCGCTGCAGGCAGCGTAGAGAGCGAGAAGCGGCTGCGACCGGAACGCACCAGCATACGCTCGCCTTCCAGCTGTACCGCAATCTCCGCGCCTTCAGGCAGGCCGCGGCAGATATCAAAAAATTTACGCGCCGGAACGGTTGTTGCTCCCGCTTCGTGCGGCTGAATCAGCGCAACGCGCGCGACCATTTCCATTTCCAGATCGGTACCGGTCAGCGACAGCGCGCCATCGGTAACCTGAAGGAGCAGGTTGCCAAGAATCGGTAGCGTCGGACGACCACCTAAAGGACCGCTCACCTGTTGCAGCGGTTTTAATAAATGTTCACGTTCTACGGTAAATTTCATAGCGTCACGAGGATAATGTTCTGATTAAATTGGAAAAATCTTCTTTGATATCGTGGCTTTCTTCACGCAGTTGCTCAATCTTACGGCAAGCGTGCAGGACGGTGGTATGGTCGCGGCCGCCAAACGCATCGCCGATTTCCGGCAGACTGTGGTTGGTCAGCTCTTTTGCCAGCGCCATCGCCATCTGGCGGGGGCGCGCCACCGAACGGGAGCGGCGTTTAGACAGCAGGTCCGCTACCTTAATTTTGTAATACTCCGCCACCGTCTTTTGAATATTGTCGATGGTGACCAGTTTTTCCTGTAAAGCCAACAGATCGCGCAGCGCTTCGCGTACGAAATCGATGGTGATCGCCCGGCCGGTAAAGTTGGCGTTGGCGATAACGCGGTTCAGCGCCCCTTCCAGCTCACGTACGTTAGAGCGCAGGCGCTTGGCAATGAAGAACGCCACTTCGCCCGGCAGGCGGATGTCGTTTTCATCGGCTTTTTTCATCAGGATCGCCACGCGGGTTTCCAGCTCAGGCGGCTCGATCGCAACCGTCAGCCCCCAGCCGAAGCGTGATTTCAGACGATCTTCAACCCCGTTGATCTCCTTCGGATAGCGATCCGACGTCAGGATGATCTGCTGATTGCCTTCCAGCAGGGCGTTAAAGGTGTGGAAAAACTCTTCCTGCGAGCGCTCTTTATTAGCAAAAAACTGAATGTCATCGATCAGCAGTGCGTCAACGGAGCGGTAATAGCGCTTAAATTCTTCAATGGCGTTGTTTTGCAGGGCTTTTACCATGTCCTGTACAAAACGCTCGGAGTGCATGTAAACCACTTTCGCATTGGGTTTACGCGCCACAATTCCGTTACCCACCGCATGTAAAAGGTGCGTTTTACCCAGGCCGGTGCCGCCATAAAGAAACAGCGGGTTGTACGCGCCGCCGGGATTATCCGCAACCTGACGCGCCGCCGCGCGAGCCAGCTGGTTGGATTTACCTTCGACGAAGTTATCAAACGTATGTTTGACGTTGACGTTAGAGCGGTAGGTCGGTTCTGCCGGCGCCGGAACGTTATCCCAGCCCGGACGCACGATAGTGGGCGCAACGCGCGCCGTCTGGATCTGCTGCGCAGGTGCTGCGGCCGCAACGCTTACCGTACCTCTCTGCATCTGAACGGCAGGCTTAGCGCCCACCTCAAACCGCAGCTGTGGGGCATCCGCACCGCAAAAATCATTGAGGAGTCCATTGATATTATTGAGGTATTTATCCCTTACCCAATCGAGCACAAAACGGTTTGGCGCATACAGTGCCAGCGTGTTATCGCTCAATTCCGCCTGCAAAGGGCGTATCCACATGCTGAATTCTGTGGCTGGTAACTCATCCTGCAATCGGGCAAGACACTGCTGCCAAAGCGAAAGTGACACGGCGGACTCCACTCGAACAAAAATCGATATATAAAGAGAAACTGAAACAATCGTGATTGTTGGCACACGTCGACAAGACCCTGCATAGCCGAAAAGCCCCTGCACAAAAGGGGTGACGTGCGAACCGCTATCTGCGGTTATTACCCGATGCGGATCTCTGGATCCCGATCGGGACCGGGGATCATAGCCTAAACTGAGAAAGAGATCTTGTGTTTCTCAACAGATTCTTCCCGATTTATCCACAGGAAGGATCGAAGCTGGGTAAGTGTAATCGATCCTGGCTGGAGTGGGGCACGATTTCAGCCGCATATTGGAAAAATTAATGAACTATCCTGGTTTTGGGCTTAATCGATCTAACAAAGATCCTTTGCGATCCTTGCGCTTTATCCACCAGGTCGTATAATCCACCACCCGGCGCGTAATGCCCGTTTTCCGCAGCGTGCCATCGCCTGTTTTTTGTGCGGCAAGGTGCGAGAAATAAGGAAAGAGAATTGACTCCGGAGTGTACAATTATTACAATCCGGCCTCTTTAATCACCCACGCTGAGGCGTAGGCCGTTCGAAATTCGTTCGGATTTACGCGAAAGTCAGTGAAATTATTCAAGTTTAGGTAGAAATCGCCATGAAACGCACTTTTCAACCGTCTGTACTGAAGCGCAACCGTTCTCACGGCTTCCGTGCTCGTATGGCTACTAAAAATGGTCGTCAGGTTCTGGCACGTCGTCGTGCTAAAAGCCGCGCTCGTCTGACCGTTTCCAAGTAATAAAGCTAACCCTGAGTGGTTAAGCTCGCATTTCCCAGGGAGTTACGCTTGTTAACTCCCAGTCATTTCACTTTCGTCTTCCAGCAGCCATTACGGGCTGGCACGCCGCAAATCACCATCCTCGGCCGCCAAAATTCGCTGGGGCATCCCCGCATCGGTCTTACCGTCGCCAAGAAAAACGTCAAGCGCGCGCATGAACGCAATCGGATTAAACGTCTGACGCGTGAAAGCTTCCGTTTACGTCAACATGAACTCCCGCCAATGGATTTCGTGGTGGTGGCGAAGAAAGGGGTTGCCGACCTCGATAACCGTGCTCTCTCGGAAGCGTTGGAAAAATTATGGCGCCGCCACTGTCGCCTGGCTCGCGGGTCCTGATAGGCCTGATTCGGGTCTATCAGCGCCTGATTAGTCCGCTACTCGGGCCGCACTGTCGTTTCACGCCGACCTGTTCTCAATACGGAATTGAGGCATTGCGCAGGTTTGGATTGATAAAAGGCAGTTGGTTGACGGTGAAACGCGTATTAAAATGCCACCCTTTACACCCTGGTGGTGACGATCCCGTCCCGCCTGGACCATTTGATACCAGAGAACACTAACGATGGATTCGCAACGCAATCTTCTTATCATCGCTTTGTTGTTCGTGTCTTTCATGATCTGGCAAGCCTGGGAGCAGGATAACAATCCTCAACCCCAGCAGCAGACCACGCAGACAACGACCACAGCAACGGGTAGCGCCGCCGACCAGGGCGTACCGGCCAGTGGCCAGGGGAAACTGATTACGGTAAAAACCGATGTGCTTGACCTGACCATCAACACCCGCGGTGGTGATGTTGAGCAAGCGCTGCTTCTGGATTATCCGAAAGAGCTGAAGTCAACTGAGCCGTTCCAGCTTCTGGAAACCACGCCGCAGTTTACCTATCAGGCGCAGAGCGGCCTGACCGGTCGTGATGGCCCGGACAACCCGGCTAACGGACCGCGTCCGTTGTATAACGTCGATAAAGATGCGTTTGTGATGGCTGATGGCCAGAACGAAATCGTCATTCCTCTGACGTACACCGATAAAGCAGGCAACGTATTCACTAAAACTTTCACCCTGAAGCGCGGTGAATATGCGGTGAACGTCGGCTATAGCGTGCAGAACGCCAGCGAAAAACCGCTGGAACTGTCGACCTTTGGCCAGCTGAAGCAAACCGCCAACCTGCCGACGCATCGCGACACGCAGACCGGCGGTCTGACGACGATGCACACCTTCCGTGGCGCGGCGTACTCAACGTCTGAAACGAAGTACGAAAAATACAAATTCGATACTATCGTCGATAACGAAAACCTGAACGTCAGCACCAAAAACGGCTGGGTTGCCATGCTGCAGCAGTACTTTACTACCGCATGGGTTCCGCAGAACACCGGTACTAACAACTTCTACACCGCGAATCTCGGCAACGGTATTGTGGCAATCGGCTACAAATCTCAGCCGGTTCTGGTGCAGCCGGGTCAAACCGATAAGCTGGAAAGCACCCTGTGGGTCGGCCCGGCTATTCAGGACAAAATGGCCGCCGTTGCGCCGCATCTTGACCTGACTGTCGACTACGGCTGGCTGTGGTTTATCTCTCAGCCGCTGTTCAAACTGCTGAAATGGATCCATAGCTTCCTGGGCAACTGGGGCTTCTCCATCATCGTCATCACCTTTATCGTTCGTGGCATCATGTACCCGCTGACTAAAGCGCAGTACACCTCCATGGCGAAGATGCGTATGCTGCAGCCGAAGATTCAGGCAATGCGCGAGCGTCTGGGCGACGACAAGCAGCGTCAAAGCCAGGAAATGATGGCCCTGTATAAAGCTGAGAAGGTTAACCCGCTGGGTGGCTGCTTCCCGCTGATTATCCAGATGCCAATCTTCCTTGCGCTGTACTACATGCTGAGCGCCTCGGTTGAACTGCGTCATGCGCCGTTTATCCTGTGGATCCACGACCTGTCTGCGCAAGACCCGTACTACATCCTGCCGATCATCATGGGCGCGACGATGTTCTTCATCCAGAAGAT
Organism: Klebsiella sp. CB_Kp196; assembly: GCF_040061575.1. NCBI lineage: Bacteria > Pseudomonadati > Pseudomonadota > Gammaproteobacteria > Enterobacterales > Enterobacteriaceae > Klebsiella > Klebsiella sp. CB_Kp196. The sequence goes on along the minus strand of NZ_JBEAFH010000050.1, from coordinate 56,529 downwards.
GTCTCCGACCACCGTGACCGACCCGATGCAGCAGAAGATCATGACCTTTATGCCGGTCATCTTTACGGTGTTCTTCCTGTGGTTCCCGTCAGGTCTGGTGGTTTACTATATCGTCAGCAACCTGGTCACCATTATTCAGCAGCAGCTGATTTACCGTGGTCTGGAGAAGCGTGGCCTGCATAGCCGCGAGAAGAAAAAATCCTGATTCTCTTCATTCTTCAAGCCGCAGATGCGTTGGCTTCGTTAGTTCGCCCCGGTCACTTACTTCAGTAAGCTCCAGGGGCCTCTCTAACTTGCCGCCTTCCTGCAACTTGAACTATTTCGAGAATCTACGGTAAAGTTAATGCCAGAGAAGGCGGTCAATAGACCGCCTTTTTTACATCTACATAGAGAGTCACCATGAGCCATAACGACACTATCGTCGCCCAGGCAACCCCACCGGGACGCGGTGGTGTGGGCATTCTGCGCATCTCTGGCCTGAAGGCGCGCGACGTTGCGCAGGCGGTGCTGGGCAAGCTGCCGAAGCCGCGCTATGCCGACTACCTGCCGTTTAAAGACAGCGACGGCAGCGCGCTGGATCAGGGGATTGCGCTGTGGTTCCCCGGCCCGAACTCCTTTACCGGCGAAGACGTGCTGGAGCTTCAGGGCCACGGCGGCCCCGTTATCCTCGACCTGCTTCTGAAACGCATTCTGACGCTGCCGGGCGTGCGCATCGCCAGGCCCGGCGAGTTCTCCGAGCGCGCGTTTTTAAACGACAAGCTCGACCTGGCACAGGCAGAAGCCATTGCCGACCTGATCGACGCCAGCTCCGAGCAGGCGGCGCGTTCTGCGCTGAATTCGCTGCAGGGCGCATTCTCCACTCGCGTAAACCATCTTGTGGAAGCGCTGACGCACCTGCGCATCTACGTGGAAGCGGCCATTGATTTCCCGGACGAGGAGATCGACTTCCTCTCCGATGGCAAAATCGAAGCCCAGCTAAACGACGTTATCGCCGATCTTGACGCCGTGCGCGCCGAAGCGCGCCAGGGTAGCCTGCTGCGCGAAGGGATGAAGGTCGTCATTGCCGGGCGGCCGAACGCCGGGAAATCAAGCCTGCTGAACGCGCTGGCGGGCCGGGAGGCGGCTATAGTCACCGATATTGCCGGTACCACCCGCGACGTGCTGCGGGAGCATATCCATATCGACGGTATGCCGCTGCACATCATTGATACCGCCGGCCTGCGCGATGCGAACGATGAGGTCGAACGTATCGGCATCGAACGCGCCTGGCAGGAGATTGAACAAGCCGATCGCGTGCTGTTTATGGTCGATGGTACCACCACCGATGCGACCGATCCGGCAGATATCTGGCCAGATTTTATCGCCCGTCTACCGAAAAACCTGCCGATTACCGTGGTGCGCAACAAGGCGGATATCACCGGCGAAACGCTGGGGCTGAGCGAAGTGAATGACCACTCACTTGTACGCCTTTCGGCGCGTACCGGCGAAGGCGTAGACGTGCTGCGTAATCATCTCAAGCAGAGCATGGGCTTTGAAACCAATATGGAAGGCGGCTTTCTGGCGCGCCGCCGCCATTTGCAGGCGCTGTCCGACGCCGCAGAGCATCTTCAGCAGGGTAAAGCGCAGCTACTGGGCGCCTGGGCTGGCGAGCTGCTGGCGGAAGAGCTGCGCCTGGCCCAGCAGAGCCTGAGCGAAATCACCGGCGAGTTTACCTCCGACGACCTGCTGGGACGCATTTTCTCAAGTTTCTGTATTGGTAAATAAGTTCAGTATGTGAGCATTGACCAACCCGCACTAACTGATTGTTAATATGGGTTTTTATTGTTTGTACTGGCGCGTAGTCGTGCGGGACCATCCGCGATTTTGTATTCTGAATTAAAAACGCTGTGTCATTGTTCACTTTTTACGCTAAAAATCACATCAAATGTTTAGCGGCAAGCAAAAGAACTCACGAACTGCACCTGCATAAATCATATCGAGATTTCATTACTGACCGCCTGCAGTCTGATGAAAGCACAGCGCGATAACCTGACAGGGCAGAAAAATATCTACCCTGTCATTTTCATTCATATGAGAGGGTATAAGTCGCCGTCGCATTCACCGTTCCGGGAACCACATCGCCTGTTCTGTAGAATCTGGCGCCAAGAGTAATCACTTCGCTGGTCTGTGAATTTTCGATAATTGTCCAGGAACTCCCGAGTGGGACAGGCCTGTTGTTATTGTTGGGCTCCAGTAATTGCGTACCGACCCCCTCCGCGGTACCGGTATTTACCATGACCGTGTTATTGTCACTTACGCTGGTGCCGTCAATCTGTATTATTACTTTCGTACCGCTGATACAACTTAGCGGGATATTGAGTCCAACCTGATTAGCCGTTGAACCCACAGAAGGTAAATCCGCCCGGTCAACCGTACCCAAAGAAAGCGTGAAATCTGTAGCGCCATCTACTGTGCAGGATTGAGCCGTCAAATTTCCCGTAATATGAATATTGCCTCCGTCAGCCTCAGCCAGTGACGCTATAGCTAGCAGTAACAAAGGGAGAAAAAATAAACGCAGAAACATATTCATTCTCCTTAATCATAGTCAAGCGTGTAGGTGGCGCTGGCGTCAACGGAGCCCGGGGTTAAGTCGCCCGTGCGAATATAACGCGCGGCGAGCGGTATTTTTGCCGTCGTCCCTGAACTGGTAATCGGCGACCAGCGGTAATTCAGATTGACCGGGTGATTACCGCCGCCATGCAGATCCATCACCTGCACGGAAAGTCCTTTAGCGGTGCCATTATTCTTTAATATACTGGTATCACTGGTGCCAGGTTCCTGTGTGCCGCTAAGGGTAAAATAGACATTCGTTCCGGCAGTACAGCTCAGCGATATATCTTTTTCACTGCTCTCTCCCCAGGTGCTCCCGACCGAAGGCAGTTCGCTTTTTTGCACATCATCAAGCGTAAAACTCAGATCCGAGCCGCCGGAGAGGGTACAGCCGCTGGCCGACAACGTGCCAGTGAAATTAATATCGATATTTGCCGACCCCTGGTTGCCGTTCGCCTGACCGTAACCAACCTTTCCGGAGAGCGTACCGCCGCTTACCGAATCGGCGATTTTAATTAAATTAAGCTTTGGGGTAATCGACATATAAATCATCGCCCCCCAACCGATACTGTCATCGGTTAACAGCTTTATTGACGAGCCGCTGGTTATCCAGCCGTTGCCCGAGGCCCCTTTCGTATCCGACATGCTGGCGCCAAGCTGAACGCCAACGCCGGACAAATTGGTTTTAAAAGTCAGTCGGTCGTTATAGGTTCCCGCCGAAGCCAACGACGAATAGAGATAACCATAAAAGTATTTCTCTACCGTAAATGAGGATTCACATGACGCAAACTGAACCGAATCAAACGTTTTATCGCCGCCGGTAATCGATTGTCCAACGGCCAGATCCGGCGACACCGATATCGTTTTCAGATCAACGCTCGTTGAGGCAACACTCGAGTAACACTCTGAAGCCCAGACATTCAGCGATAGCGTGCAAGCGCATCCAGCCATTACCGCCTGGCGAAAAAACCGTGTGTTTGCCTCGCGCTGCCCTGTCAACGGCGGCCTGCATGTTGTTCTGTTTTTCATTTCACCACCTTTTCTCTACTGACATTGCGCATCAAGATTAATTACGCCAGTTTTTTCACCCTCTTGCGGCAGCTGATAATGGGCATGGCACTGCGCATTTTTTCCTTTGCCCCACTGTGCCAGGATGTCGCCCTGCTGCGGCATCCCGGTCAGATACACTGAACCGCCGTCGCTAACGATGCTGTTGACGCTGTCGTCCTCTGCCAGCGTGACGGTGGCGCCGAAAGGAACGTCCGTATTCGCGTGATGCAGATGCATCAACACCCTCGCGCCGATATGCGTTTTAAACCCCGCCAGTACAATCGCCCCTTCCGTCGGCACCACCTGCGCCGTGGAGCTATCGACTTCCGCATTGTCGGCCAGGGTGCTGGTATCAAGCCTTACCGTCGTGCGGCGATACGGCGTGAGATAAGGTACGATGGCATAACCGCGCCAGTCGGTGCTGACCCCGGTGCCGTTTTCCACGGTCACATCGCTGACCCCCGGCGAGCGCACCAGCGCCAGCGACTGGATATCCTCACTCAGCGACTGCGAAAAGGTGACGCCGTAAGGGTGCACCACCACTCCGCCCTGCACGCCATAGTTCACCTGCCTGCTGTCCGGATCGTAGTTGTAACCCATGTTCGCTTCGCCCGCGCGACCGGTATAATCGACGGATAGCGTGCCGTTATTGCCGGAATTTTCATGGTTACTGTAGCCTTCCATCACGCTATAGCTAAGGTTCGAATCCTTCAAAGCCGTACCGTACAAGCTGACCTGCTGGGTGGTGTCTCCGTGGCGGTTAGTGTTGAGGCTGTATCCGGCATAGGCTTTCGGCAGCCATTTACTCAGCGGGATACTGATATTCAACGCGCCCTGATGGTCGTCCTCTGTTCCCGGCATGCTGCTGAAGGTGTAGTTCAGGCCCAACGTCATGCCATCCCAGCTGGTGTCGTAGCCGAGGGACAGGTTTCGCTCATATCCACCTTCGTTCCAGTAATCCTGCTGGTAGCCGCTCGCATAAAGCGATCCCCAGCCCTCTGGTAGCGACTGACTGAGTGACAGCTGCCAGCGGGAACGTTTGTTATGGCTTAAGTCAAATTCATCCTGGTCGTTCAGATCGTCATCGTGAGAATCATTGACGATTAGATCCGCCGCATCCTGAAAGCTGTAGTAGCCCTTAGTGGAATAACGGTATGCCGCCAGCGTGATCGTTGAGCCGGTGCTGAGCATACTTTTTGAGTACTGGGCGCGTATGGACTGCCCCTCTTTGTGCTCGTCATTGCTCAAATCGGCCGAGGAATAGGCCCCGTCAAAGGAGATGGAGCCCAGTTCACCGAGGGTGAATCCCATCCCCAACAGCCCGTTCTGGTAGCTATCCGCCAGCTGCGTACCGCCGTATATCGTCATATCGTACGGTAGGCCGTAGATCAGCGTCATCTGGGCGAACTTCGGCTCCTGACCATCGCTGTTGCTGCGGTATTTACCGCCGGTGAAGTCATACTTAAGATGCCCTTCGCGCTGCATGATTGCCACGCTGGAGAACGGCTGGACGAAGCTGCGTTCGCTGCCGTCTGACTCTTTAATCGTTACCAGCAGGTCGCCGTTTGTGGAGTTTGGGTAGAGATCGTCGATCTTAAACGGCCCCGGCGGTACCTGCTTCTGGTAAATCACGCTATTATTCTGGCGAATGGTGACCGTCGCGTTGCTGGTTGCAATGCCATGTACCGTTGGCGCAAAGTTGTGCAGACTGTCAGGCAGCATGTCATCGTCTGAAGAAAGCTGGACGCCGCGGAACGTAAAACCGTCGTAAACATCGGAAGGAGTGGTCGCATCGCCCAGCGTTAACAGCCCCTGTACGGCTTGCACGTCGCGTTGTAAAAAGGTGTTGATGGAGCTCCAGTCGCTTTCGCTGCTCCCGCCGCTGCTAACGTCTTCGCCGCTTGTGGTGTCGTGATATTCCGGCGATTTGCTGTAGGTCCAGGTGCTGTAGTTTCGCAGCCGCCACGCGCCCAGGTTAATGCCGCTGTGCAGGTTCAGAAAATAGCTATCTTCCCTTCCAGAATCGTTCTCGTCGCGCCAGGTGTTTGAACCGTTAAAGTCATAGCCCAGCAGCAGCGCCGGCACTCCTTCATCCCACAGCGTCGGGCTGACGGAATCCTGCGCCGCGCTGTTGACGTCAGCCTGCGGTATGGTGAGATCCAGACGCATCTGGCTGTAATCGAGTCTGATCTGGCTATCCGGGACGGTTGCAGCCAGATCGTTGATACTGTTCTTGTTCCGCAGCGCATCGATATCACCAATCTTAATACCCCACTGCGCCAACAGCGCGGGGGTCACCACAGGCGTAAGCTGCCCATGTTTATCCTGCACAAAGTCCAGCGTTTGCGTGTCAACCTGCTCATGGTTCACATAAACGTCTACGTGGTAGCGACCCGGTAGCTGTGAACCGGGTTGGGAAAACTGGCTGAGATCAACGTTAAGTTTGGGTCCACTGGTCTCCAGCGCCGCCATATCGAACTCATCCTGAGCCAGCGCGCCCTGCGTTCCATACAGCGCTAAAATAATAATGCAGGCAAGCGGTTGTAATAAAAAAGCGCTGCTTTTGCCCGCTACGTCTATGGATGGTTGAGACATGATTACCCTTTCCCGTCCAGAACCAACGATCCTGCGCCATAATCATTGATATATTGCCAGGTGATTTTCCCGCCTGCCCCTGCCGGAATGGTGTAATCAGTCGAACCGTGCGGCGCGACCATGGTAAACGCCGTATCGACCACTTTGTCACCGACGTTCAGCTTAAAGAAGCTCAGATACCAGGGGGTTGGATTGGTGACGGTCAGCTTGTTGCCCGTCCTGTGAAAACCGATCGCCTCCATTGCCTCACTGGTGGGATCGGCAACGCCTTTGGGACGATAAAAAAGTTTGATTCGGTTTTTCAGCGAAAAGCGCAGCACGTTCTTGCCCTTATCCGCCGGATTGTTTGCCGGTATCGCCTTCACATCCAGCCAGTAAACGCTTTCCCGATCTGCCGGGAAATTCCCCCCTGTTCTGACAACGCGAATAGTATTTTCTGAACCAGCATCCAGTCGAAACAGCGGTGGCGTAACGGTAAAGGGCAGCGAACCGGTGGTACCAGGACGATCTCCTTTCGGGCCTTTGTCATCGACAAAACTTTGAATAAGGTAGGGAATCTGACCGTTAGCGCTGTTCATCACCTGAATGGACGCTTCCTTATCGCCGCCGTGATAAACCAGTCTCGTACCGCCGATAACGACCCCTGCGTGCGCAGATGTTACGGCGCACATCGCAGCCGCCAGCAGACCGTAAATAACTGACTTTCTCATGAACCGTTGCATCCTCTTTCCTAATCGTTTGAAAACAAGGGCCTCCGTGCCCTGGCGTTCTCCCTGATACGGAGGGTTACTGGTAGCTGATGGTGTAGTCAGCGTGAGAAACCAGCGTACCGGCAGTTGCGGTATCAGCCACAGCAACCATACGAGCGGTGAATGGAATATGTGCTTCGGTAGTGGTAGCGTCCGCCGTCAGGAAAGAGCTAACGTCGACAGCAGAAGACGGGCTGACTTTGGCTGCAGATGCGTCGTACAGCTGAACGCCAACATTAGTAGCCGCGCCGCTGTCGCTGGACTCATTTTTGAACGCCGTGTTCATAGAGCCATCGGCATTGCCAGTAAAAGTCACGCTTGCTGCGGTAACCGTATTCGGGCAAGCGGTGAGATCCAGCGTAAAGTTCGTTGCCGGACCGGTGTCGCCAGCTTTCGCCAGATCAACCGTGTTCACGGTACCCAGGTTCAGGGTTGGGTTTGTCTGATCGTTGATATCCACGGTGCAACTGTCGGCAGTAACGGTACCGACGAAGTTGATCGTTCCATCAACCGCATGAGCCACACCCATCCCTACGCTGAACAATGCTGCCACAGCAGTCATTACAAATTGCTTTTTCATTATTTAATCCTTAATAAAAATATAATCATTACTCATTCATTCTTTTAAAATAGAACCATACAACGGTTCATTCAGGGAAGAATGACCCCTAAATACATTATTTAAGATGACAAACAGCGGAGTAAAATATTGAAAAAGAAAGCCCATGGCGCATTTCAATCAGCACCCTAATGCTTACACGCCAACTTCCTTATGTAATATTAATCTGCAAAAGATTATGAAATAGAACCCCCAACCATCTCAACAGAATATTTCATCCATTATTGGACTTCGCTCAACACCCCGAAAAAAACATCAAAACCACCAAAACATTTATTAAAAAACAACAAGATACATAAAAGCACTCAACTATCATTTTACCCCCCCCCTGGTTATCCCAGTTCTAATATGTTCAGGTACTTGCTCGCTTTCTCTTAACGCACTACAAAATAACGCTTCACAACATTGCCTTTTTATACAGCCGAGCGTCGAGATTCCAGCATCGATCATGGCTGCTCTTTAAATAAAAAGTTGAATGCAGGCGGCTCTCAACCATCGCCTATTTATGGGGTCAGGATAAATGCAAAAAAAATATTATACGAGCCTCCAAAGCAGGGGTTCATAACACTCGGGGAGTCACTACTCGTATGCCATATGACGGTAGGTACTTGTGCCTTGAACAGCGCTTGCTCTGTTCCCGTAGGGGCGAGGTCTTAGGCCGAGTAACAAAGCCAACGCACATGCAACTTGAAGTATGATGGGCATAAACAGATAGTTGCGGAAAAAACACACCCTATCAGCAGGGCATCAGAAATGAGATTAAATAAAGCGTACTCACTCGCCTTAACATCCTGTTAAAGCGGGTTAATTATTTTCCTTTAGCGTCTTCACGGCGTATCGCTTTGTCTATTACCCTTATCGGTACTCCCACTTACCGGATACGACAATGATGGCTGATTACACGTTTATTGATACCGTCCCTTCGGCGGAAGATTTTTGTCGCCTGCGCGTCATATCAGGTATGTCGCCGCGCCCGCTGGAAGGCGCCCGCGCGGGTCTGCCGCGTAGCTGCTACGGCGTGCATGTCCTCTATGCGGACGTGCCCGTTGGTATGGGACGCATCGTCGGCGACGGCGCGCTGAACTTTGAAATCGTCGACGTCGCCGTGGACCCGGCCCATCAGGGAAAAGGTCTCGGTCGCCAGATCATGCAGAAAATCGTCTCCTGGCTGGATGAAAACGCGGTTAAAGGGGCATACGTCTCGCTGGTGGCGGATGTTCCCGAACTGTACGCCAAATTTGGGTTTTCCTGCGTCAGGCCAGAAAGTGAAGGTATGGCAAAGATCTGGAAATAATGCGGGACGCGATCGCTTGATTGGAAATATCAAAAAGCGATATAAAAACAAATAATTAAATTATCGCTGCACATCTTTCAACCGTTTTTCCTCCCAGGAAATCGTTGTTGTCCAAATGGCAACTCGTACTCCCGCACGAACCCCACTATTCTGTACCGCATTCTTATGCGAGGGGTTCTATGGCACGCTTTCTTATCTGCAGTTTTGCGCTGGTTCTGCTTTATCCATCCGGCATCGATATGTATCTGGTCGGTCTACCGCGCATTGCGCAGGATCTGGGGGCCAGTGAAGCGCAGCTGCATATCGCCTTTTCGGTTTATCTGGCGGGAATGGCCGCGGCGATGCTGTTTGCGGGTCGTATCGCCGATAAATCAGGGCGCAAGCCGGTGGCGATTTTCGGTGCCGTTGTCTTCATACTGGCCTCCCTTCTCTGCTCGCAGGCGCAGGTCAGCGCCCACTTCCTGGCTGGGCGTTTTATTCAGGGGATTGGCGCGGGCAGCTGCTACGTCGTCGCCTTTGCGGTGCTGCGCGATACCCTCGACGATCGCCGCCGGGCGAAGGTGCTTTCCCTCCTTAACGGTATCACCTGCATTATTCCGGTACTGGCGCCGGTACTCGGCCACCTGATTATGCTGAAATACCCGTGGCAGAGCCTGTTCTATACCATGACAGGCATGGGCGTTCTGGTGGGACTGCTCTCGGTCTTTATCTTGCGGGAAACGCGTCCCACAGCCGCGCCACATGCGGCGATGCAGCAAAATAATGTCCCCGAGTCGCTGCTTAACCGCTTTTTTCTCAGCCGAATTATCATAACCACCCTGAGCGTGACGGCTATCCTGACTTACGTTAACGTCTCCCCGGTGATCATGATGGAAGTGATGGGCTTCGATCGCGGCACCTATTCCATGGCGATGGCGCTAATGGCGCTTGTTAGCATGGTGGTGTCGTTCTCAACGCCGTTCGCTTTGACGCTATTTAAGCCCCGCACCCTGATGCTGACCTCGCAGGTGCTGTTCTTTATCGCCGGCGTGCTGCTGAGCCTCTCCACCAGCCAGACGATGACGATGCTGGGTCTGGGACTGATTTGCGCCGGGTTCTCCGCCGGCTTTGGCGTAGCAATGAGTCAGGCCCTTGGGCCATTCACCCTGCGCGCCGGCGTGGCGAGTTCTGTTTTGGGAATTGCTCAGGTCTGCGGCTCTTCACTGTGGATTTGGCTGGCGGCTATCATCGGACTCAGCGCGATGAATATGCTGATCGGGATACTTATTGCCTGTAGCATAGTGAGCATTGTTCTGATTATGGTCACCTCTCCGGCGCGGGCCGCGCAACGCTATGAAGAAACCCCTGTCGAGTCTCGATCTTAACCTGCTGCTGTGCCTGCAGCTCTTAACCCAGGAGCTCAGCGTCACCCGCACGGCGAAACGGATGAACGTTTCGCCGTCGGCAGTGAGTAAATCGCTGGCCAAACTGCGCGCCTGGTTTGACGATCCGCTGTTTGTCAAAACGCCTCTGGGGCTGTCACCCACGCCGCTGATGAGCAGTATGGAGCAGGATCTGGCGGACTGGATGCAGATGGGTAATCAGATCCTCGATAAGCCTCATCACACCATGCCGAGCGGGTTAAAGTTTGAGCTGGCGGCAGAGTCGCCGCTGCTGATGATCCTGCTGAATACGCTTTCACAGCGGATCTACCAGCGCTATCCGCAGGCGCTGATCCGCCTGCGTAACTGGGATTATGATTCGCTGGATGCGATTATTCGCGGTGAAGTCGACATCGGTTTTTGCGGCCGGGAAACCCATCCTCGCTCCCGTGAACAGCTCAGCCTGCTGCCCTGGTATATCGATTTTGAAATCCTGTTTACCGATCTCCCGCAGGTATGGCTGCGCGCCGATCATCCCGCGCTGAACGAGGAGTGGAATCTGGACACTTTCCTGCGTTATCCGCATATCAATATCTGTTGGGAACAAAGCGATACCTGGGCGCTGGATGATGTTCTGCACGATCTGGGGCATAAACGCACCGTGGCGTTGACCGTCCCGGGTTTTGAGCAGTCGCTGTTTATGGCGGCCCAGCCTCATCATACGATGTTGGCCACCGCCCCGCGCTATTGCCAGCGTTACAATCAACAGCACCATCTGCCGCTGGTTTCACTCCCGTTGCCGCTGGAGCCGTCCCAGCTGGAGAAAATACGCGTCCCCTTCACCCTCCTGTGGCATAAGCGCAACAGCTACAATCCGAAGATCGTCTGGCTGCGAGAAACGCTCAGGCAGCTCTATACTGAACCGCTCTAGCGTTGGATTAGCCCGTCTTGCGCAATAAATTGTAAAATTTATGCAATTTATTGCGCAAGGGGTGATTTCCGCATTAAAACCTGGCAATTCTGAGCGATAATATAATTCGCAATTTCTATCATTGACCATTAATCACGGAGCGACGAATGGCAACGCATTTTGCAAGAGGGATACTCAACACCCGGGAACCGCTATCAACACGCCTGTCAGCGGCCTGTCATCAATCCGCCTGCCGCCTGCCTGAGTACCGACAAAGCCGCTATCGCGCATCACGGTCACTCCTCGCAGAACTCCTCTTTATGCTGTACGGCATCAGCGAACTTCCTGAAATTATTGACGAAGAGAATGGAAAACCCGCTTTCCGCGACGAAAATCTCCCGCGTTTTTCCATCTCCTATGCCGGGAATATTGTCGGCGTCGCGTTATCCACCGAAGGTGATTGCGGCCTGGATATGGAATTACCGCACGCCTCCCGCAGTTTACATGCCTCGCCCGACACCGACCGCTACGTCTTTAACAGTAATGAGCGGGTATGGATTAGCAACCAGCACGATCCTGATGAAGCGCGCGCTCAGCTTGACGCACTCCGCAAAAGCGTCATGAAACTGACCGGTGAAAACGCCGTTAACCTCCAGCTTCTTCCGGGCTCCGGACGATTACGGACAAGCGGGACGCAGTCAATCGAAGCAGTATGCGATGCCGAAACGGTGCTGGTCTGGTCCATCGCCGCCAGTCCGGATATCGGCCAGCTGAAAGTCTGGGAATATAATGGTAAAGAGGGCTGGCGTAGCCTGCCCGACGCGCAGGCTCGCGCCAGAGAGCCGTCCGCCCGGCTGATGCGTTTCACCCATTTACCGGTAGAAAAAGCCTTCTCCCTCAACTGACCGGATAACCCGGCCATCATGATGCAAAGGAGCAATCATGTCTGATACGTTGAAAGTTGTTACGTTACTCGGAAGTCTGCGCAAAGGCTCTTTTAATGCCATGGTCGCGCGTACCCTCCCCGGCATCGCGCCCGCAGGAATGGCGGTTTCCGCGTTACCGTCCATTGGCGATATTCCTCTCTATGATGCCGACGTCCAGCAGGAAGAGGGATTCCCACAAAGCGTTCAGGATATCGCTCAGCAAATTCGCGAGGCTGATGGCGTGGTTATCGTTACACCGGAATACAACTACTCGGTGCCCGGCGGCCTGAAAAACGCCATCGACTGGCTATCTCGCCTGCCGGAACAGCCGCTGGCCGGTAAGCCGGTACTGATTCAAACCAGTTCGATGGGGGCTATTGGCGGTGCGCGCTGTCAGTATCACCTGCGTCAGATTCTGGTATTCCTCGACGCTATGGTGATGAATAAGCCCGAATTTATGGGCGGCGTGATTCAGAACAAAGTGGATCCGCAGGAGGGGAAAGTCGTCGATCAGAGCACGCTCGATCATCTGAGCGGACAGCTTAGCGCTTTTGCCGAATATATTCAGAGGGTTAAAGCCTGATAGACGCCGTCACACTCGCCAGAACGGCTGAGTGTGACGGCGCGGGTATTAATGCGCGTCGATAAACACAATCTTCAGCACAAACAGCAGCGAAACCACAATCACGCATGGGCTGAGGTCGCGCAGTCGACCGGTACCGATCTTCATTACGCAGTAAGAGATAAAGCCTAAGGCAATACCTTCCGTAATGGAGAAGCTAAACGGCATCATCACGGCGGTAATAAACGCCGGCACTGATTCGGTTAAATCATCCCACTTCACGCGCGCCAGGCTGGAGGTCATCAGGACGCCAACGTAAATCAGCGCGCCGGCTGCGGCATAGGCCGGGACCATACCCGCCAGCGGCGACAGGAAGATCACCAGCAGGAACAAGAGACCAACGACCACGGCGGTTAAGCCGGTACGTCCGCCTACGGAAACGCCCGAGGAAGATTCAATATAGGCGGTTACGGAAGAGGTGCCGATAAAGGAGCCCGCAACGGACGAGACGCTATCGACAAACAGCGCCTGCTTCATCCGCGGGAACTTACCCTGCGCATCGGCCAGACCAGCTTTATCGGTCACGCCGATCAGGGTACCGGAGGAGTCGAACAGGTTCACCAGCATAAACGAGAAGATCACGCCCGCCAGGCCGAGATTCAGCGAGCCTGCCAGGTCAACATGCCCAATGACCGTCGTGACGCTCGGCGGCATGGATACGATTCCGGTGTAGTGAACGTCGCCCAGCAGCCAGCCCAGCAGCGTGGTAACCACGATAGAAACCAGCACCGCGGCGTGGATGTTGCGGGAAGCCAGAATCGCAATAATAAAGAAGCCAAGAATGCCCAGCAGTACGCTGTGGGACGTCAGGTTGCCGATGCTCACCAGGGTTTCCGGGTTGGCGACGATCACGCCGGCGTTCTTCAGGCCCATCATACCGATGAACAGGCCAATACCGCTGGTGATACCGATACGCAGGCTAACCGGGATATTGGCGATCATCCAGTAGCGTACGCGGAAAATCGTCAACAGCAGCAGGCCAACCGCCCCCCAGAAAATCGCGCCCATCCCGACCTGCCACGGCAGGCCCATTGCCTGTACCACGACAAAAGCAAAGAAGGCGTTCAGTCCCATCGCCGGCGCCAGGGCCACCGGAAGGTTAGCGAACAGGCCCATCATGATGCTGCCGAACGCGGCGATCAGACAGGTTGTGACGAACACGGCGCTGGTATCCATACCCGCCACGCCGAGGATCTGTGGGTTAACAAAAACGATGTACACCATTGTCAGAAAAGTGGTGAAACCTGCAATCGCTTCGGTGCGTGCCGTCGTGCCGTGTTCACGTAGTTTGAACACGCGCTCCAGCAGACCCGGGCCAGATGACTGGCTGGTTTGTTGTTGACTCATTATCGGTTTCCGAACAAAGGAGGGAAAATTCGTCGCTATCCTATACCAAAATGCGACAATAAGGGCGGTTGTGAGATACTTTTTTTCATCGATTTTGCTTATACGGCAACGATTGCGTCTCACTAATCAGCAAGACGAAAACGTTAACTTATTAAAATGGAAACGACATGACCCAACCAGAAGCAGTATTTTTCGACTGTGACGGCACGCTGGTCGACAGCGAGGTGATCTGCTCCCGCGCCTACGTTCACATGTTCAGGGTATTCGGCATTACGCTGGATTTAGACGAGATTTTTAAGCGCTTCAAAGGCGTTAAGCTGTACGAGATTATCGACACCATTAACGCGGAGTACGGCGTTAATCTGGACAAGGCGACCCTTGAGCCGGTGTACCGCGATGAAGTCGCGCGCCTGTTTGATACTGAACTGGAAGTCATTTCTGGCGCACAGGCGCTGCTGGACGCGGTCAGCGTGCCGATGTGCGTGGTCTCCAACGGCCCGGTGAGCAAAATGCAGCACTCTCTCGGTAAAACCGCAATGCTGCACCATTTCCCGGAGCGTCTGTACAGCGGCTACGATATCCAGCGCTGGAAGCCCGATCCGGCCCTGATGCTGCATGCCGCAAAAGCGATGAACGTTAACGTCGAGAACTGCATTCTTGTCGACGACTCCAGCGCAGGCGCGCAGTCGGGGATCGCCGCCGGCATGGAAGTGTTCTACTTCTGCGCCGATCCGCATAATAAGCCGATCGAACATCCGAAGGTGACGACGTTTACCCGCCTCGAAGAGCTACCTGAGTTATGGCAGGCGCGCGGCTGGAATATAACGCGATAAACCCGGAGCGTAGCGCTATCAGGGCGCGTCCCGCCTGCGCTACGCTGAAAGTGGATTACGGTTGACTCAACTCCGCAGCCGCCGCTTTATCAGCCACAATCACCAGGGAAGGATGTAATTTCAGCACCGAAGCCGGAACCCGCTCGCTGACTTCGCCTTCAATCACCTGCCTTAGCGCCTGCGCTTTTGCCGCGCCGCTGACGATCAGCAGCAGGTTTTTCGCCGCCATGACGCTTTTTGGCCCCATCGTGACGTAGCTATCCGGCACCGCAGAGAAGTCGCCGTCCATCTCGCCGTGAGCGACAAGATCCACCATATCGCCGACGATAGAGACTTCCACCGTCGCATCGTGGAAGCGCGTGGTATTCGGCAAATTACCGCAAAAATGGCCGTCAGCGCCGAGGCCCATCACTATCAGATCGAGGCCCCCTTCGTCCTGTAACCGCTGGTCGTGATGCCTGAAGTTTTCATGGCTGAGCGGGTGGATATTCTCTTCAGAGATTTGCGCGGGGGTGAAAAACAGGCTGCGCAGATTGGAAATGGTCACGCCTTCACGATCCTGTCCGCGGAACGGAATCTCGTCAAAGTTGTAATAATGGACCTGAGAATAGAACGATTTACCTTTAACCGCGGCCGTCAGATGTTCATACATTTTCTTCGGCGTACTGCCTGCCGTTACCGCCAGGTTCACCCTGCGCGGCGCGGTGATGTAGCCCAGAACGTGATGGCTGGCGACCAGGCTCATCTCGGCATAATCTTCCGTCACGATTAATTTCATATTGTCTCCCTCAAGGTATTGAAGATAAGGAGCCAGCGAACTGGCTCCTTCATGCTATTTGAACAACTTCTGTACAAATTCGGCGTAGGCGGGACGCCAGACGTCCATTTCATGGTTCAGGCCCGGATACTCATGGTAATCAAAGTTGATTTTCTGCTTCTCCAGCTCCGCTTTCAGCCCGGCGATATCCTTGCCGGTAACCACGTCTTTCTCGCCCACGACGACGGTAAAGTTACGCAGCTGCTTGTTGATCGCCTGTGGGTTGTGTAGCTGCGCCTCGACGCCGGCATCCGGTACCGTGGTTGTCGTTACGCCGCTGAACGTCGCCAGCCAGCCGAAGCTCTCCAGATGGTTCATTCCGGAGACCAGCGCCTGATAACCGCCCTGCGACAGCCCGGCAAGCGCCCGGCCGTCCGCGTCTTTACGCACGTTAAAGCGCGCATCAATCAGCGGAATAATATCGTTCATCAGCTCTTTATCAGCCGCTTTCGCATTCAGCGGATAGAAGGTTTTACGCCGCTCCTGCGGCGGGAAGTTTTCCGCAATCGCGTCAGGAATATCGGTTTCGGTATCCGGCACCACCACCAGCATGGGCTTGATTTTGCCTTCCGCCAGCAGGTTATCCATGATTTGCGGAATACGGCCCTGGTCGATGGCCGACAGTCCGCTGTCGCCAAAACCGTGATAGAAATAGAGCACCGGCAGCGATTCGCCGGTACCGGTATAGCCTGGCGGCGTCCACACGTAGACGCGACGCTCAGCGTTCAGCGCCTTTGAATGATAGGTCAGGGTTCGTAGCTCGCCGTGAGCGACCGCGCGATCGTCAAGAATGCTGCCGGGGACCAGGATCAGGCTGGTATTCACCTGACGCTGTGGCTTCTGATAGCGGCTACCGGTATCGACGGAACGGAATCCGTCGACATCAAAATAGTATTCGTAGAGATTGGGAGCCAGCGCATCGCTTTTCCATGTCCAGATCCCCTGCTCATCTTTGCTCATATCATGGGAGACAAAGGTATCCGGCGTTGCCCCCGTCACCACGGACACCCGTTTTGCATCCGGGGCAAACAGGCGGAAGGTGATACTCTTATCGGCGTTAACCTGCGTAATATACTGGCTGACCGGGATCGCCGCGCTCGGCGTGACCGGAAACGGCGCGGCATGAGCGGTAAACGCCGCGCCCGCCAGCGCCAGAGCGAAGTAAATAGCATGTCGTTTCATCTTTATTCCTCTTTAGAATTTTGTCCTGACCGTTGCCAGCCTTACCACCAGATTTCAGCCTGAGCGCCAACGGCAAACTGATCGTTCTTACCATCTTCAAAAATGCTGCTGGTATTGCTGTTAGCCGCCTTATCCAGGTCGATATCCTTCGCTTTAATATAAGTCGCATAGAAACGAATTTCCGGGCGGGAGGTCAGCATACTGGTATTCACTTTAAAGGTATGGAACAGGGTAGTTTTGTAGCCGGATTCGTTATATTTCTTGCCGGTACTATCTTTGTTCTGCTGCTTGAAATAGCCCAATTCAACGCCGGTCTGATTATATTTATCCCAGATCCAGGCCGGGCGCACGACGGCGCGAAGAGACTCAAAATCGGAGTGCGCGCCGGTCTCGTAGCTGTAGACATCATTACCAAAGGAGTAAACGATGGCGTTCGCCATAATAATGTCATCACTCAAATAGGTTTCCCCCTGCGAGGTCAAGCGAACGGCGGTGCCGTTGGTATGATCGCCATAGTATCTGCCGTTGAATGTGGTATACGGACTGGATCCCGCATAGCGCGAGAAGCTGCTGGCGATGGAGTTATTCGCCAGCAGGAAGGAAAATTCGTTAAATCCGCCGTTATCAAATTTCTGCGTTAACGACGTCCCCGCCATCCAGGTATCTTTCCATTCATAATATCCATTATTACCTTCATTATATTTCTCGGATGAGCTCTGATTTGCCGCGACATACCGGCCGCTGACCATCAATGACGCCTTATCCCAAAGCGGGATCTCTTTATAACGAATATCAATAGTATTGGTGTTAATTTGCTGGCTTTTGGTCAACGTACGGTTGTAGTCATCAACGTCCTCGCGCACCAGCGCAATATCAAACTTACCCGCGCCCACCTTCCAGTTTTCAAGGCCAACGCCGGCTGCGGCATCGGTTCTTTGCGTTTTCCAGTCCAGCATCTGGATTTCAATTTTCGGCGCACCGTGCTTACCCACCCAGAAATCCGCTTCCGGCGCGAATGGCAGGAAACCTTTGGTGTTGACGTACATATCAGAGAACTGCATATAGTTCTCGCCGCCAGCGTTATCGCCAAACCAGCCGGAGGAATACTGCTGCCCGACGTTGCCGTCAAGCATCACGATCGCATCAACCCGCTTATTGCCTTCCTGATAGACCCGCTGCTTAAGTTGTAAATCAAACCAGCCCGAATATTCATTACCAAAGCGACCCAGCGAGCCAATCGCCCAGGACTTAGGTGAACCATGGGATGCGGTCCCCCAGCCGGAACGGTAATAGCCGTTATAGCTGAAGCCAATTTCATCCTTCACAAACTTGCTGAAATCCTTCATTGTCATCGAACTATAAATGGACTCGCCGTTAGCCGCGGGCTGTTCGTTTTTCACCAGAACCGCCGCCGGTTTTGCAGCGCCGCCGGCCGGTGCGGGCGCGCTGACAACCTGCGCGGACGCACTCTGCTCAGGTGCGCCAGGCTGCGTACTGGCAATCCAGAGTCGATTTCTGGCCTTCTCTTCATCTTGATATTTTTTTAGTTCGCTCTGCGTATCCTTAAGCGCCTTCTCCAGAAGCTCAAGACGCTGTTCAACGGTTAGCGATTCCGCCATAGCATGGGTTGTATAAGCGAGCGGCGCCATAATAAGTATGGCCGAGGTAATCAGATTTTTTTTAAACATAAGTTCCCTTTATATAAAAACAGGTGCAACTGAATATCGCGATAAAATGTCAACTAACGCGAAGGCGTATTTTTATTTTTCTATCGATAAAGCTCGTTACCGAAAAGGTGTTCCCCTTAAGGAAAAAAAGAACGTTATTAAAACCAGCACTATTATTTATTCGGTTAATACCATCCTGGTTTACCCACAAACAGCCTTGCATCAAATCAAAAAAAACCTGAAGCAATCCCCCTGCAGAAAACAGAAGAGGCTTGCTTCAGGTTTTGCCCGCGCTGCGGTAACAATCCCTTTCATCGGCTGATAGCGGATTATCTGGCAAAAAAAAACCTGACATCACCAGGTTAACGGTGATGTCAGGTTTTGCCTGCTTGCGCAGTAACAATCCAGAGTTTTATTCGAGCCTTGCCGCAACAAGTCACCCGATTAATGTACCACATTGTTACGCTATTAAAATCAAACCACAATTGATGAAATTATTATTTGTGACGACAATCGCACCAATTTTGTTAATTAAAAACAGGAGTAACATTAACCATAACTAATTCTGATAAATCCTTTATCAGAATTAGTCTCTGTGATTTATTACTCTTTAGGATCTTTCCCTGCTAGCAGTTTATCCAGCTCGTCGCCGCCAACGTGACGGAAATCCTGACCTTTAACGAAGTAGAAAATATATTCGCAGATGTTCTGACAACGGTCGCCGATACGCTCAATCGAGCGGGCACAGAACAGGGCGGTCAGGACGCTTGGAATGGTGCGCGAATCTTCCATCATATAGGTCATCAGCTGGCGCACGATGCCTTCATATTCCTGGTCGACTTTCTTATCTTCGCGATAAATACGCACCGCTTCATCAAGGTCCATACGCGCAAAGGCGTCCAGCACATCATGCAGCATCTGCACGGTGTGGCGCCCCAGCGATTCCAGGCTCACCAGCAGCGGCTGATGCTGCTGGGAGAATTTTTCCAGCGCGGTGCGGCAGATTTTATCCGCGACGTCGCCGATGCGTTCCAGCTCGGCGATGGTTTTAATAATCGCCATCACCAGACGCAGGTCGCTGGCGGTCGGCTGACGCTTGGCGATGATGCGCACGCAGGCCTCATCGATCGCCACTTCCATCATATTGACCTGCTTGTCGCCGTCAATAACGCGCTTTGCCAGTTCGCTGTCCTGGTTATGCATCGCGGTGATCGCATCAGAAAGCTGCTGCTCCACCAGCCCACCCATGGTCATGACCTGGGTGCGGATGTACTCCAGTTCAGCATTGAACTGGCCGGAAATATGTTTGTTAAGATTTAGGTTATCCATAGTATCTCCTGATTGCCCAATAGGTTAGAGCCTGGTAGCAGAAGGGCAATCAACCGTAGCGGCCAGTAATATAATCTTCAGTTTGCTTCTTAGCGGGCTTGGTAAACAGATCGTCCGTGTTGCTGAATTCAATCAGCTCGCCAAGATACATAAATGCCGTATGGTCGGAGCAACGCGCGGCCTGCTGCATGTTGTGGGTCACGATAACGACGGTGTAATCCTGTTTCAGTTCAGTGATCAGCTCTTCAATACGCCCGGTAGAGATCGGGTCCAGCGCCGAGCAGGGCTCATCCAGCAGCAGAACTTCTGGACGAATAGCGATACCGCGCGCGATGCACAGACGCTGCTGCTGGCCACCGGAGAGAGAATATCCGCTCTGATGCAGTTTATCTTTGGTTTCATTCCACAATGCGGCTTTGGTCAATGCCCACTGCACGCGCTCATCCATATCCGTGCGGGAAAGCTTCTCAAACAGGCGCACGCCAAAGGCGATGTTGTCATAAATCGACATCGGGAACGGCGTCGGCTTCTGGAACACCATCCCCACTTTGGCGCGCAGCAGGGCGATATCTTGGGTGTTGGTCAGAATATTATCGCCATCGAGCAGAATTTCGCCTTCCGCACGCTGCTCCGGGTACAGCTCAAACATTTTGTTGAACGTACGCAGCAGCGTGGATTTACCGCAGCCTGACGGTCCGATAAACGCCGTAACCTGGTTTTTGGTAATATCCAGGTTGATGTTTTTCAGGGCATGGAATTTTCCGTAGTAGAAATTCAGGTTACGAACTGAAAGTTTACCCGGGGTCGCATTCACCATACTCATCTCGTTCTTTTCCTCATTCGGCGCCGCGTTTCGCCGCGCCGCAAAAATTAACCGTGTTTATTCTTCGCGAAAACAACGCGCGCCAGAATGTTCAGCAGCAATACGCACAGGGTGATAATCAAGACCCCGGCCCATGCCAGTTGCTGCCACTCCGCAAAGGGACTCATGGCAAATTTGAAAATCGTCACCGGCAGGTTCGCAATCGGCTGCATCATGTCGGTGCTCCAGAACTGGTTGGAGAGCGCGGTAAACAGCAGCGGCGCCGTTTCCCCGGCGATACGGGCGATGGCCAGCAGAATACCTGTCATAATGCCCGATACCGATGCTTTCAGGGTGATCGCAGAGATCATGCGCCACTTCGGCGTACCCAACGCATATGCCGCCTCACGCAGGCTGTCCGGTACCAGCTTCAGCATGTTTTCAGTGGTACGAATAACGATAGGCACCTGCAGCAGCGCCAGCGCAATCACGCCCGCCCAGCCGGAAAAGTGCTGCATCTGCGCAACGACGATGGTGTAAACAAACAGACCGACGACAATCGACGGCGCGGAAAGCAGGATATCGTTAATAAAACGAATCACTTCGGCCAGCAAGGATTTACGGCCATATTCCGCCAGATAAATCCCCGCCAGAATCCCCAGCGGGGTACCGATAACCGTCGACCAGAGGATCAGCAATCCGCTGCCCGCCAGGGCGTTTGCCAGACCACCGCCCGCCGTATTTGGCGGCGGCGTCATTTCAGTAAACAGCGCCAGGCTCATGCCGTCGATGCCGCGGGTGACGGTGGACATCAGGATCCAGATCAGCCAGAACAAACCAAATGCCATGGTCGCCATCGATAGCGTCAGGGCGAGACGGTTTTTCATGCGGCGTTTTGCCTGCATTTTGCGACGGGATTCCGCCAGCTCCGCGGTGGTTTGTAATTCAATCGTCGCCATTAGCGAGCCCCCTCATTCTTAGCCAGGCGCATGATCATAAACTTCGATGCGGCCAGAACAATAAAGGTGATAACGAACAGAATCAGGCCCAGCTCCATCAATGCGGCAACGTGCAGTCCGGTTTCCGCTTCGGCAAACTCATTCGCCAGCGCGGAGGTGATGCTGTTGCCCGGCATATATAACGAAGCGCTATCAAGCTGGTAGGTGTTGCCGATAATAAAGGTCACCGCCATGGTTTCCCCCAGCGCGCGCCCCAGACCGAGCATTACCCCGCCGATCACGCCGTTTTTGGTGAAAGGCAGAACGATACGCCAGATAACTTCCCACGTTGTGCAGCCGATACCGTAGGCGGACTCTTTCATCATCACCGGCGTCTGTTCAAAGACGTCACGCATAACGGCCGCGATGTAAGGAATGATCATGATGGCCAGAATCACGCCCGCCGCCAGAATACCGATACCAAATGCCGGGCCCGCAAAGAGCGCGCCAACGAACGGAATGGTCGACAGAACGTTGCCAACCGGCTCCTGAAAATAGGTCGCAAACAGCGGGGCGAAAATAAACAGGCCCCACATGCCGTAAACGATACTGGGGATCGCGGCCAGCAGCTCAATAGCGATACCCAGCGGGCGCTTCAGCCAGGCGGGTGACAGTTCCGTCAGGAACAGCGCAATACCGAAGCTCACCGGTACGGCGATCAGCAGCGCGATAAATGAGGTGACCAGCGTCCCGTAAATGGGTACCAGGGCGCCGAAAATCTGGTTCGGCGCATCCCACTCTTTGGTCCACAGAAAGGCAAAGCCAAATTTCTCAATGCTTGGCCAGGACGAGATGATAAGGGAGACGATGATGCCGCCAAGCATCAATAGCACAATCAGCGCCGCCAGTTTTACCAGCACGCTGAAAATTATGTCACCCTTTTTCCCCGGAGGGTTAAATGCCGGCTTGGTTGCAGCCATAAGTTACTCTTCAGTTTCGGGCCAGAAAAAATCGTAGTTTACTGATCTTTCTGGCAAAGGTAATGCCATACCCTAAATAATTCGAGCTGCAGGCAGGCAGCTGGCTTGTGGATCCCCGGGAACATAGATGGGCTATGTGACCGGGGTGAACAAGCGCTGCCAACGCACCTGTAGCTCGAAGGCTGACGGGTATTAGTACAGCGCTTTACCGCTGCTGTCTTTTACGTTGGTCTTCCATGCCGCGCGAACTTGCTCAACCACGCTTTCCGGCAGGGTAGCATAGTCCAGCGCGTTGGCTTCTTTACCGCCGTTTTTATACGCCCAGTCGAAGAACTTCAGCACTTCGGCGGTCTGCTCTGGCTTGTTGGAAGCCTTGTGGACCAGAATGAAGGTGGTTGAAGTGATCGGCCATGCGTTGTCGCCTTTCTGATTCGTCAGATCCTGTGCAAAGGATTTGCTCCAGTCGATTTCTTTCGCCGCGTTAGCGAAGTTATCTTCAGTCGGGCTCACCGGCTTGCCATCGGCGGACAGCAGTTTGGTGTAAGCGAGGTTGTTCTGTTTTGCGTAGGCATATTCTACGTAGCCGATAGAGCCCGGCAGACGCTGAACGAACGCGGCGATGCCGTCGTTGCCTTTACCGCCCAGACCGGTCGGCCAGTTAACGGTTGAGCCCGCGCCGATTTTAGATTTCCACTCTTCGTTCACCTTCGCCAGATAGCTGGTGAAAACGAAGGAAGTACCGGAACCATCAGCACGACGAACCACCGCGATGTTCTGAGAAGGCAGCTTCATGCCCGGGTTGAGCTTAGCAATCGCCGCGTCATCCCATTTTTTGATTTTGCCCAGGTAGATATCACCCAGCGTTTTACCGTCAAGCACCAGCTCACCGGATTTCACGCCAGGCAGGTTAATTGCCAGCACTACGCCGCCGATAACGGTCGGAAACTGGAACAGACCTTCCTGAGCCAGCTTGTCATCAGCAAGAGGGGCATCAGAAGCACCGAAGTCTACGGTGTTGGCCGTAATTTGTTTTACGCCGCCAGAGGAGCCGATACCCTGGTAATTGACTTTATTACCCGTTTCCTTGTTATAGGTATCTGCCCATTTGGCATACACCGGCGCGGGGAAAGTTGCACCTGCGCCAGTCAGGCTTGCTGCTGCAAAAACAGAGAAAGCGCTCATCGATAAGGTCGCGGCGACAACTGTTGCGACGGTGGTACGCATAACGTTCATAATGTCTCCTGCTGGATTCGTAAACCATTGTTTCGAAGCTATGGTGAGCAAAATAGGACAAACAGGTGACAGTAAAATGTACGAATTATTACAGTTTTATGACAAGCAAAAAGACGGGAATTTACGTTAAATAAAAACAATACAAATCATGTTGTTACTATGGTTAATGATAGAAAGATTAGCGGAAAATTTTATTTTTATGACAGCGCAAAAGCGTCTCAAAAATGACAGGCTGTCATAAAGCGGGTGGGATCTCGCTGTTCGCTGCAAATAACCGCAAATAAAAAGGGCCGCCGGACGGCAGCCCTTTCAGCGCTGTAAAATCGTTATTCCACGGTAACTGATTTCGCCAGGTTACGCGGCTGGTCAACGTCAGTCCCTTTGATCAGCGCGACGTGATACGCCAGCAGCTGCAGCGGTACGGTATAGAAGATTGGCGCGATCGCCTCTTCAACATGCGGCATCTCAATGATGTGCATATTGTCGCTGCCGGTGAAACCCGCATCGCCGTCAGCAAAAACGTACAGCTGGCCGCCGCGAGCGCGAACCTCTTCAATGTTGGATTTCAATTTTTCCAGCAGTTCGTTGTTCGGCGCGACCACCACCACCGGCATTTCAGCGTCAATCAGCGCCAGCGGACCATGCTTCAGCTCGCCGGCAGCATAGGCTTCCGCATGAATATAGGAGATCTCTTTCAGCTTCAGCGCCCCTTCCAGGGCAATGGGATACTGATCGCCGCGGCCAAGGAACAGCGCGTGGTGTTTGTCAGAGAAGTTCTCAGCCAGCGCCTCAATACGCTTGTCGTGCGAAAGCACCTGCTCAATGCGGCTCGGCAGCGCCTGCAGGCCATGCACGATATCATGTTCAATCGACGCATCCTGGCCTTTGAGTCGCGCCAGTTTCGCCACCAGCATCAGCAGAACGGTCAGCTGCGTCGTGAAGGCTTTAGTCGAGGCGACGCCGATTTCCGTCCCGGCGTTGGTCATCATCGCCAGATCGGACTCACGCACCAGGGATGACCCAGGCACGTTACAAATCGCCAGCGACCCCAGATAGCCCAACTCTTTCGACAGGCGCAGGCCGGCGAGGGTGTCCGCCGTCTCGCCGGATTGAGAGAGAGTGATCATCAGGCTGTTGCGACGCACGGCCGATTTGCGATAGCGGAACTCGGAGGCGATTTCAACATCGCACGGCACCCCTGCCAGCGACTCAAACCAGTAGCGGGACACCATACCTGAGTTGTAGGAGGTGCCGCAGGCGATGATCTGAATATGCTCGACCTTAGACAGCAGCTCGTTAGCCTGCGGGCCCAGCTCGCTTAAATCAACCTCGCCGTGGCTAATGCGCCCGGAGAGGGTATTTTTGATGGCGTTCGGCTGCTCGTAGATCTCTTTCTGCATATAGTGACGATAGATACCTTTATCGCCCGCGTCGTACTGCAGACTGGATTCAATATCCGGGCGCTGCACTTCGGCGCCGGATTTGTCAAAGAGAGTCACGGAACGGCGGGTGACTTCCGCAATATCGCCCTCTTCGAGGAAGATAAAGCGGCGGGTAACCGGCAGCAGCGCCAGCTGATCGGAGGCAATGAAGTTTTCCCCCATCCCCAGGCCAATCACCAGCGGGCTTCCTGAACGAGCGGCCAGCAGCGTACCCGGATCGCGGGAATCCATGATCACGGTACCGTAAGCGCCGCGCAGCTGCGGGATAGTCCGCAGAACCGCATCACGCAGAGTACCGCCCTGTTCCAGCTCCCAGTGAACCAGGTGCGCAATAACCTCCGTGTCAGTCTCGGAGGCGAAAACGTAGCCCCTCGACTGCAACAGCTCGCGCAGCGGCTCATGGTTTTCGATGATCCCGTTATGCACCACCACAATATAGTCAGAAACATGCGGATGCGCGTTACCTTCAGACGGTTCGCCGTGCGTCGCCCAGCGGGTATGGGCAATCCCGGTACCGCCGTGCAACGGATGCTCTTCCAGCGCCTGGGCCAGCATCTGTACTTTCCCGAGGCGGCGAACGCGGTTCATATGACCTTCGTTATCGACGACGGCCAGACCGGCGGAGTCATAACCGCGGTATTCCAGACGACGTAAACCTTCGAGAAGGATTTCAGCAATATCACGCTGCGCGACTGCGCCAACAATTCCACACATAGTTTTTAATTCCGATTTTGGCTGTATGCCATACGTTGTCGGTCAACCTGTTTACCCGTATTTTCGGGCGCCCCGAGCCTTGTAGAGAGTGGGGTTATTTTTATGGGTACTGCCGTGGGGGGAGGATTATTTTATCCCCTCACCCCGCTCTTTCCCCCGAAAAGGGCGAAAGAGAAATCGCGTTACTTTTTCTTCACCGGGCGCTGCCAGCCCTGTTTATGAACCTGCGGCACGCGGCTTAACACTAATTCATTATCGGCAACGTTACGCGTTACCGTTGTTCCTGCGGCAATGGTGACCCCCTTGCCGACGGTCACCGGAGCGACCAGCTGGCTGTCTGAGCCAACAAATACGTCATCGCCGATCACCGTTTTATGCTTATTTGCGCCATCATAGTTACAGGTGATGGTGCCCGCGCCGATATTCACGTTATCGCCTATCTCGGCGTCTCCGAGATAGGAGAGATGCCCGGCCTTCGTGCCTTTACCCAGACGCGCCTTTTTAATTTCAACAAAGTTGCCGACGTGCGCGCCTTCGAGAAGTTCAGCGCCTGGGCGCAGCCGCGCGAACGGCCCAATGGTACAGGCGGCGGCCAGATGAGCATCCTCTACCACGGTATAGGGGCTGATCTCGCAATCATCACCAATGATGCTGTTCTTGATGACGCAGCCGGTGCCAATCTTTACCCGATCCCCCAGCACCACGTCACCTTCGAAGATAACGTTAGTATCAATTTCGACATCGCGCCCGTGTTTCAGCACGCCGCGCAGATCAAAACGCGCCGGATCGCGCAGCATAACGCCCGCGAGCAGCAGTTCTTCAGCCTTTTCAGACTGCCAGACGCGCTCAAGCCGGGAGAGCTGCAGGCGGTTATTCACGCCTTCCACTTCGCTTAGACGCTGAGGATGAACAGCGGCAATTTCACGACCTTCTTCATAGGCCATGGCGATAATATCGGTGATGTAGTATTCACCCTGAACGTTGTTGTTGGTGAGCTTAGCCAGCCAGCGTTTAAGATCCGCGCCATTGGCGACCAGAATCCCGGTATTAATTTCCTGAATCCGGCGCTGCTCGTCGCTGGCGTCCTTATGCTCGACAATGCCCGTCACCGCGCCGTTATCGCGCGTGATGCGGCCGTAGCCGGTCGGATCGTCAAGCTTCACCGTCAACAGACCGATGCCGCCCTGCGGTTTCGCTTCCCGCAGACGCTTCAATGTTTCGACGGAAATGAGCGGCACGTCGCCGTACAGCATCAGGATATCTTCATCATCGCTGAAGAACGGCGCCGCCTGCTGCATAGCGTGGCCGGTACCTAGCTGTTCGGCCTGCAGGACCCAGTTGAGGTTATCTTCGTGCAGCGTCTGGCGAAGCAGATCGCCGCCGTGCCCGTACACCAGATGTACGGCGGAAGCGCCTAATTCTTTAGCTGCATCAATAACATGCTGCACCATTGGCTTCCCGGCCAGCGAATGCAACACCTTAGGAAGATCGGAATACATGCGGGTACCTTTGCCAGCGGCAAGAATAACCACGCTCATCGGACTGTTTGACATACGCATCCTGACTGCTGTTGGAACGAAAAGTAAAAGCCTTTCACGTTGAAATATCTACATATTTTTCATCATGAAACGAGACGAAGATAAAATGCACAAGCGTAACGCTATACACCATTTTAGGTGGGTATTTTTAGTCAGCGCAAACCCGTTTAGCGCAAAAAAAGCATTTTAATGAGTGGCAATGCCGGCTATCCCTCTGCTTTTGCTGTTTTTTTGGCGGGTAAATAAAGAAAACCCATAAAATAAAACACAGTTTTAATATTCATTAATTGTGACGTGATAAATAGAAACACCATTTCATTTTCCTGATAATGCCGGTTAATAATTACCCAGGAGAAAAGAATGAATAACAAAATACCTTTGGCATTAACCCTTTGCAGTACGATGATCGCGCTACCGCTGCAGGCCAACGATGGTCATCAGTGGCGGGCAATCGCCTTTGGGCAATCTACCGACAGCAATTTTTCCTCGAATGTTCTGCCGGAAAAAATTGGCGTCAACGATGTCACCATCGCCGGAAAAAAACTGACGCCGCAGGACGTCGCCGACCTCAGCCAGCCCATTACCATCGAGAGCCGGGGAGGTAAAATAGCCAATTCTCACGACGGACTGACCTTCTTTTACACCCGGCTACCGACCAGCCAGAATTTTATCCTGCAGGCTACGGTGACCGTCAATCAGTTTGGCCCGGAAAATGGCGCGCGTCCTGCGGCACAGGAAGGTGCGGGACTGCTGGTCCGCGATGTAATAGGAGTTCCGCGTCAACAGCCGCTGAAGGTCGGCTACGAAGAGTTTCCGGCGGCATCCAATATGGTGATGAACGCCATTATGACGCAGGATAAAAAAGATGGCTCACATATCAAATTGCAGGCTATCAGCCGGGAAGGGATAACCCAACCGTGGGGCAATGCGGGCGCATCAATAAAGCGTCAGAGCTATAAAGAGAAAATCGATATCCAGCAAACGCCGACGTTCCAGCTCAGACTGGAACGCACCAACGACGGGTTTATTACCTCATGGGCAGCAACGGGCAGTAATGAATGGGTAAGCCAGCAGGTTCCTCACGCCGATCTGGTTGCCCGGCAGGATAAAGAACATTACTACGTCGGCTTCTTCGCCTCACGTAATGCAAAAATCACCGTCAGCAACGCCTCGCTCACCACCTCAGCGGCACATACGGTTCCCTCCGCGCCGTATGTCGCTAAAGGCTGGCCGCCGGTTATGCAAATTGCTTCGGGAACAGTAAGCCAGAGCAAAGCTTACATCCTACAGGCGCGCACCAACAGCGATGGGCGCATCACCGTTCGTCAGGATGAAGTGGTGATCGGGCAGGATAAAACCGTGAAGGCCGGGGAAATGTTTACCCAGCCTGCCGTACTGAAAGATAAAAGCACGTTCGAAATCCGCTTCACTCCGGCTACCGGCGCGGAAACGCTGACCCAGACGCTGACGGTTGAACAGAGTCCCCAAGTGACAGGCAATACGCTCTACGCCGCGCCAGAGGGACAATCTCAGGCAAAAGGGACGGCGGACTCGCCGCTGGATTTCGTCTCCGCTATCAAACTCGTCCCGCCCGGCGGGCAAATTGTATTAGCCGCCGGAGATTACCCGCAAACGGCCATTCCTGTCAGCGCCAGCGGCCTGAAGGACAAAATCAAAACGCTAAAAGCCGACGGAAAAGCGGTGATTCACGGGCTGCTGCTGGATGCCAGCTACTGGCATATCGATGGGATTGAGATTACGGACAAGAGCCTGCGCGTACAGGGCAGCCATAACCTGATCGAGAACGTCACCGCGTATCGTAACGATGATACCGGCATTCAAATTTCCTCTCCGGCGGATGTTGGACGCCCGCTGTGGGCCAGCTTTAACCGGGTAGTGAATTCTGAATCCTTTAGTAACGAGGATCCGGGCAAAATTAACGCCGACGGCTTCGCGGTGAAAATGCGCGTAGGAGAGGGTAACCGGCTGGAGGGCTGTTACTCGCACGATAATATCGACGACGGTTTCGACCTGTTTAATAAAATTGAGGACGGTGCAAACGGCGTTGTGGCGATCGAGAACTCTATTGCCCGCAATAATACCAGTAACGGGTTTAAGCTCGGTGGGGAAGGGCAGCCGGTCGCCCACGAGGTACGTAACAGCATCGCCATCGATAACCATCTGGACGGTTTTACCGACAACTTTAACCCCGGCAAGCTGGTGGTGGTTAACAACGTCGCGGTAGATAACCAGCGCTTTAACTACCTGTTCCGCCCGAGTCCGTACGGTGCGCCGGAAACGCAGGGCACCTTCAGCGAGAACCTTTCCCTGCGCAGCCAGCCTGGGAAATATGACGATGCCGTTGTCGGGAATATTGACGATAGCAACTATTTTATCCACGGCGGCAGAAGCATCAACGCCCAGGGAAAACGCATTAACAGCGCCGATTATCAGACGCTGGCGCTGCCGGACCCGCTGACGCGTGAGGCCGACGGCAGCTTCAACACCGGTAACTTCCTCAGCCGCGACTAACCCGCTATGCGTGAAAAACATAAAGGTCGCCCTGGGGCGACCTTTTCACTTTCTGTCTGCTTCACACCGCATGTGTTGTCGTTTTAGTTAGCGGTACAGCGCAAAAACAGTCTGGAAAGTTGACTTCTTAGTGGTTGAACGTACCGAAGGTTACGTTCATAGCACTGAAGAAAGCGACGATTTTATTAAGCAGTTTCATGATCTCTTCCTGGATAGCGATTACGTTTTTGATGAATTTTTTTTGTGACTCACATCACAAAAGCAAGTCTACGCTTCATCTTTTAAACGATCAACAAAAATGAGACATGCATCACAAAATTTTTAAACCCGCTTTTTAGTTTTGTTTTTTCTGAAACGAAGCCATTAAAAAAGCCAGCCTGGAAACCAGACTGGCTTTTAGCGTTCAAGCCGGTGTTACATCGCTTTTTTGGTCAACTCGATAACGCGCAGTTTAGCGATCGCTTTGGCCAGTTCCGCAGACGCCTGAGCGTAGTCCACGTCACCATGAGAGCTCTTAATGTGCTCTTCAGCCTTACGTTTCGCTTCCAGGGCTCGCGCTTCGTCGAGATCCTGGCCACGAATTGCCGTATCAGCCAGAACGGTCGTGCTACCCGGCTGCACTTCAAGAATGCCGCCTGACAGGTAGATAAATTCTTCGTGACCGTGCTGCTTAACGATGCGAATCATACCAGGCTTAATGGCGGTGAGCAGCGGCGCGTGCCCCGGGTAAATACCCAGTTCACCTTCGCTACCCGTTACCTGGATTTTCTCGACCAGACCAGAGAACATTTGTTTCTCTGCGCTGACGACGTCCAGGTGGTAAGTCATTGCCATATCACCCTCCGATTAAGGCGTTAAAGTTTTTTGGCTTTTTCCACGGCTTCGTCGATAGAACCGACCATGTAGAACGCCTGCTCCGGCAGGTGATCGTATTCGCCTTCCATGATGCCTTTAAAGCCACGGATGGTGTCTTTCAGGGAGACGTATTTGCCCGGAGAACCGGTAAATACTTCTGCCACGAAGAACGGCTGGGACAGGAAGCGCTGAATCTTACGCGCGCGAGCTACCACCAGTTTATCTTCTTCAGACAGTTCATCCATACCCAGGATGGCGATGATGTCTTTCAGTTCCTGATAACGCTGCAGGATGGACTGAACGCCACGAGCGGTGTCGTAGTGCTCCTGACCAACAACCAGCGGATCCAGCTGACGGCTGGTGGAGTCCAGCGGGTCAACTGCCGGATAGATACCCAGAGAAGCGATCTGACGGCTCAGTACCACGGTTGCGTCAAGGTGCGCAAAGGTGGTTGCTGGAGACGGGTCAGTCAAGTCATCCGCGGGTACGTATACCGCCTGTACGGAAGTGATAGAGCCGGTTTTGGTGGAGGTGATACGTTCCTGCAGAACGCCCATCTCTTCCGCCAGAGTCGGCTGGTAACCTACCGCTGAAGGCATACGGCCCAGCAGTGCGGATACTTCAGTACCGGCCAGGGTGTAACGATAGATGTTATCGACGAACAGCAGAACGTCACGACCTTCGTCACGGAACTTCTCAGCCATGGTCAGGCCGGTCAGCGCAACGCGCAGACGGTTTCCCGGCGGCTCGTTCATCTGGCCATACACCAGGGATACTTTATCGATAACGTTGGAGTCGGTCATTTCGTGGTAGAAGTCGTTACCCTCACGAGTACGTTCACCTACGCCCGCAAACACGGAGTAACCGGAGTGCTCGATCGCGATGTTACGGATCAGCTCCATCATGTTTACGGTTTTACCTACACCCGCACCACCGAACAGACCAACTTTACCGCCCTTCGCAAACGGACACATCAGGTCGATAACTTTGATGCCGGTTTCCAGCAGTTCCTGAGAGTTTGACAACTCTTCGTAGGAAGGTGCTGCGCGGTGGATAGCCCAACGCTCTTCTTCACCGATGTCGCCTTTCATGTCTACCGGTTGGCCCAGTACGTTCATGATACGACCCAGCGTTGCTTTACCTACCGGGACTTCGATCGGATGCTCGAGGTCTTTTACTTCCAGACCGCGACGCAGACCGTCGGAAGAACCCATGGCGATGGTACGAACAATACCGCCGCCGAGCTGCTGCTGAACTTCCAGCACCAGATTCTCACTACCATTTTGTACCTCAAGAGCCTCGTACACGCGCGGTACGGCATCCTGAGGGAATTCGACGTCGACCACGGCGCCGATTACCTGGACAATTTTTCCAGTAGCCATCTTGAATCCTCTACGAATTAACCTGGTTATACCGCGGATGCTCCACCGACGATCTCGGTGAGTTCCTGAGTAATGCTGGCCTGACGAGCTTTGTTGTATACCAACTGCAGCTCTTTAATCAGGCTGCCGCCATTGTCGGTCGCGGCTTTCATCGCCACCATACGTGCGGCCTGCTCGCTGGCCAGGTTTTCTACCACGCCCTGATAAACCTGAGATTCCACATAACGGCGCAGCAGGGTATCCAGCAGCGCTTTCGGATCGGGTTCATACAGGTAATCCCAGGATTTACGCTTCAACTCACCATCTTCTGAAGCCGGTAACGGCAGCAGCTGAGTGATGGTTGGAACCTGAGACATGGTGTTAATAAATTTGTTGCTGACAATATACAGCTTGTCCAGACGGCCTTCATCGTAGGCCTGCAACATCACTTTTACCGGACCAATCAGTTCGGACAGGGATGGGTTATCCCCCATACCCGTCACCTGGGCGACAACATTACCGCTAACGGAATTAAAGAACGACACGCCCTTGGAGCCGATCATTGCGAGTTCGCACTGAACGCCTTTATCGGACCATGCTTTCATTTCCGCCAGCAGCTTTTTGAACAGGTTAATGTTCAAGCCACCGCACAGACCACGGTCGGTAGACACCACCAGGTAGCCCACGCGTTTAACGTCGCGTTCTTCCAGGTAAGGGTGCTTATATTCCAGATTACCGTTCGCAAGGTGACCGATCACTTTGCGCATCGTATCTGCATAAGGACGGCTGGCCGCCATACGCTCCTGCGATTTACGCATTTTGGAAGCGGCGACCATTTCCATCGCTTTAGTGATCTTTTGCGTGTTCTGGACGCTTGCGATCTTACTACGTATCTCTTTTGCGCCGGCCATGAGCTTCTCCTCAATGCCTTGCGGCCTGCCCTAGAGCAAGCCGCCAGACTTTACCAGGATTGGGTTGCTTTGAAGGAATCGAGGATGCCTTTCAGCTTGCCTTCGATTTCGTCGTTATAGCCACCGGACTGGTTGATCTCTTGCATCAACGGAGCGTGATCACGGTCGACGTAAGCCAGCAGAGCGGCTTCAAAGCTACCGATTTTCGACAGCTCGACATCCGCCAGATAACCACGTTCTGCCGCGAACAGAACCAGAGACTGCTGCGCAACGGACATCGGCGCATACTGTTTCTGTTTCAGCAGTTCGGTCACTTTCTGACCGTGGTCCAGCTGCTTACGGGTTGCATCATCAAGGTCAGAGGCAAACTGGGAGAACGCCGCCAGTTCGCGATACTGTGCCAGAGCGGTACGAATACCACCGGACAGTTTCTTCATGATCTTGGTCTGAGCTGCACCACCAACACGGGATACGGAGATACCCGGGTTAACCGCAGGACGAATACCGGAGTTAAACAGGTTGGTTTCCAGGAAGATCTGACCATCGGTAATGGAAATTACGTTGGTCGGAACGAACGCAGAAACGTCACCCGCCTGGGTTTCGATAATCGGCAGCGCAGTCAGAGAACCGGTTTTACCCTTCACTTCACCTTTGGTGAAAGCTTCAACGTATTCGACGTTAACACGTGCAGCACGCTCCAGCAGACGAGAGTGGAGGTAGAATACGTCGCCCGGGAATGCTTCACGTCCAGGCGGACGGCGGAGCAGCAGGGAGATCTGACGATAAGCAACGGCCTGTTTAGACAGGTCATCATAAATGATCAGCGCATCTTCACCGCGGTCGCGGAAGTATTCACCCATTGCACAACCGGCGTACGGCGCCAGGTATTGCAGTGCGGCAGATTCAGATGCGGTTGCAACCACAACGATGGTGTTAGCCAGCGCGCCGTGTTCTTCCAGTTTACGTACCACGTTAGAAATCGTGGACGCTTTCTGGCCGATGGCTACGTAGACGCACTTGATGCCGGAATCACGTTGGTTGATGATGGCGTCGATAGCCAGCGCGGTTTTACCGGTCTGACGGTCGCCGATGATCAGTTCACGCTGTCCACGACCGATTGGGATCATGGCATCAACGGATTTATAACCGGTCTGCACCGGCTGATCGACGGACTGACGTTCGATTACGCCCGGCGCGATAGCTTCAACGGCGGAGAAGCCGTCGTGCTCCAGCGGACCTTTACCATCAATCGGTGCACCCAGGGTGTTAACCACACGTCCCAGCAGGCCGCGGCCAACCGGAACTTCAAGGATACGGCCAGTACATTTAACCTTCATACCTTCGGCGAGGTCAGCGTACGGACCCATCACAACTGCACCTACGGAGTCGCGCTCCAGGTTCAGTGCGATAGCGTAACGGTTACCCGGCAGAGCGATCATCTCACCCTGCATACAATCGGCCAGGCCGTGAATGCGGATAACACCGTCACTTACAGAAACGATAGTACCTTCGTTATGAGCCTCGCTCACAACATTGAACTGAGCAATGCGCTGCTTGATCAGTTCGCTGATTTCGGTGGAATTCAGTTGCATGCTCCAGTCCCCTTAAGACTGCAAGACGTCTGCAAGGCGTTCAAGACGGCCGCGTACGCTACCATCAATGACCATATCACCCGAACGGATGATTACGCCTGCCATTACAGACTTATCGATTTTGCAATTCAGCTTAACTTTGCGTGACAGACGTTTTTCCATCGCGGCGGTAATTTTCGCAAGCTGTTCGTCACTCATTTGAGCGGCAGAAATAACTTCTACCTCTGCGGTTGCCTCACTGGCAGCGCGCAGGTGAATGAACTGCTCGAGAACATCAGGGAGCGCTTTCAGACGACCATTTTCAGCCATCACCCGGATCAGGTTTTGACCATTTTCGTCCAGTTGCTCACCACAAACCGCGATAAACACATCAGAGAGCGTTTCCGGCGCCAGTGCGCCAGAGAGTAGCTCTGCCATTTCTTCGTTTTTAGTCACTTCAGCAACAAACGCCAGCATATCCTGCCAGCGTTCAACGCTGTTGTGTTCGACGGCAAAGTCAAAAGCTGCTTTGGCGTAGGGGCGAGCTACCGTTACAAATTCAGACATCAGCCCCTCCCTCCTTACAGTTCAGCGACAAGTTTATCCACGATGTCGCTGTTAGCAGCTTCATCCACGGAACGTTCGATGATCTTCTCGGCGCCAGCAACAGCCAGGATAGCAACCTGCTTACGCAGCTCCTCACGGGCACGTTTACGTTCGGCATCGATTTCAGCCTGCGCCTGTGCGACGATTTTGGTGCGTTCCTGTTCTGCTTCCGCTTTTGCTTCATCCAGGATCTGAGAGCGACGCTTGTTCGCCTGCTCGATGATTACCTGGGCTTCCGCTTTCGCTTTTTTCAGCTGGTCGGTCGCGTTGGCCTGTGCAAGGTCCAAATCTTTCTTAGCGCGTTCTGCAGAAGCTAAACCGTCAGAAATTTCTTTCTGGCGCTTTTCGATGGCAGCCATTAAAGGCGGCCATACATACTTCATGCAGAACCATACGAAGATAACAAACGCGATGGCCTGGCCGAGGATTGTTGCGTTCATGTTCACAGCACAATACCTCTTAAAAAATAACTCTGTGGCTTAGGTTTCTTTCGAACAACTTACTACGCGACGGCGAACATCACGTACAGACCCAGACCTACAGCGATCATCGGGATAGCATCCACCAGACCCATAACGATAAAGAACTGAGTACGCAGCAGAGGAATCAGATCCGGTTGACGCGCTGCGCCTTCCAGGAATTTACCCCCGAGGATGCCGATACCGATCGCAGCACCGATTGCCGCCAGACCCATCATCACAGCGGCAGCCATGTACAGCAGATCCATATTCAGGTTTTCCATGACAGTCTCCAGTTTGTTTCAGTTAAAACGTAGTATGTTGGTAAAAATCAATGCTCTTCAGATGCCATCGACAGATAGACGATCGTCAGAACCATGAAGATGAAGGCTTGCAGCGTAATAATCAGGATGTGGAAAATGGCCCATGGCACATTCAGAATCCACTGTGACCACCACGGCAACAGGCCAGCAATCAGAATGAAAATCAGCTCACCGGCATACATGTTGCCGAACAGTCGCAGACCCAGTGATACAGGTTTTGACAGCAGGCTTACCCCTTCAAGGATTAAGTTGACAGGAATGAACGCCCAGTGATTGAACGGCTGCAGGGTCAGTTCTTTAACGAACCCGCCCACGCCTTTCATTTTGATGCTGTAGAAAAGAATCAGGATAAATACGCCAAGCGCCATCGACAGGGTGATGTTAACGTCAGCTGACGGCACCACGCGCAGAGCAGGCAGACCGAGAACGTGTTCGCCGATCCAAGGGATAAAGTCGATAGGCAGCAGATCCATCAGGTTCATCAGGAATACCCAGACGAACACGGTGAGGGCCAGCGGAGCAATGACCTTGCTCTTGCCGTGATACATATCTTTGACGCTGCCATGGACGAAGCCGATGATCATCTCAATGAAGGTCTGGAATTTACCAGGTACGCCGGTTGTCGCCTTTTTAGCCACGCTGCGGAACATAAACAGGAATAACAGACCGAGCACCACTGAGAAAAACATGGAGTCAATGTTGAGCGTCCAGAAGGTGGCCGGGGGGTTGTGCGGATCCACCAGCGAGAATGTACGCAGGTCCAGCTGAAGGTTGTTCAGATGGTGGCCTATGTAATCCTGCGGCGTCATATTTTCTGAAGCCATGATGCCTTTTACCCTTTGTTGTTAATTACAGCTGGCGCCAGAACTTGTACCACCAGCACCAAAACCCACGTCACTATCAGCGGCAAAAATACCACTTTCAAAACCGCCAGCGCCACCGCCAGAAAGGCGAAGGTCAGCAACACCTTGAAGGCTTCACCAATGGCGAAGGACCAGGCCACTCGGCCTTTAGCTGGTGTATGCGCCTGATGACGCCAGGCAAAAATCATAAATATCATGTTTGGCAAAAGAACCGCCAAACCTCCACTCACCGCGGAGATGCCCCAGAAAGGGTCTTTGAGGCTGAACAGCAGTCCACTTGCTATTACTGCCAGTAACTGAATAAACAGAAGCTTACGAGCAACGTTTCGACTCAAGAGCGACACTGACATCACGTTTTTACTCCTGCTCCCTTCGAGGTATGTCGCGTGTCGTATAAAACGTCCTTTAAGACGAAGAGTCAAGCATCAAAAAGCGGACAAATTATACGGTGACGCCTCGTGATTTCAAACAATAAGTAGCAAAATAGTGAATAAATGTTTAATTATTTTCCGACAGACAACTTTTCATGCATTTCACCGATCTGTGAGCCGTCATGCAAAACTGCAAATACCGCGAAAAATCGGCAATTAAAGCGTGCATCAGATCACATAATAAACATTTTTCGCGAAATCGAATTAATTCTGTACATAAAACTCAATTTTTTATCCGTTTGATATTCAACATAAAAACCAGGTATTCTTTCTAAAACAATCCCATATACAATAAAAACCTTTTATTGACATTCATAATAAAAATTTAACATCAGTATGAAGTGCAAGCAGCGAGATTTTTAGCGTACTGATATTTTCAATGTTGACTATTCTGTTGGTAAAGCAACAGGGCAAAGTTAACGGAAAGAAAACCCCTGGTAACCCCAGGGTTAAAGACAGTCCGATAATACCCTGCCGTGACTTTTATTTTTGTAACATCCACGGACCGTGTTTTTTTCACATTTTTTGATAAAAATTAAATCATTTTTGGCTGAATCACCACAAGGTGACGCTCCCCTTCCAGCTGAGGCACATGCAGTTCGACAACTTCCTTAATGACGACCCCTTCCGGCAGATTTGCCATTTCATCTTCCTGCGCTAAGCCCTTGAGCGCATAAAAGTGACCGTTCTCTGCAGGTAAATGATGGCACCAGCTCACCATGTCATTCAGCGACGCAAATGCGCGGCTAATCACGCCGTCAAACGGCGGCTCTGCCGGGAACTCTTCCACCCGGCTTTGTACCGGGGTGACGTTATCCAGTTTGAGCTCATGCTGGACTTGCCGAAGGAAACGTACTCGCTTGCCCAGACTGTCCAGCAGGGTGAAGTGGGATTCAGGACGCACGATAGCCAGCGGGATACCCGGCAGCCCAGGCCCCGTACCGACATCGATAAAACGCGTTCCTTTAAGGTATGGCGCAACAACAATGCTGTCGAGGATGTGGCGTACCAGCATCTCGTCAGGATCGCGAACCGAGGTCAGGTTATAGGCCTTATTCCACTTATCCAGCATGCCAACGTAGGCGACAAGCTGGTTTTTCTGGTGATCGGTAAGTGAAATACCTGCTTCATCAAGCAGACGAGAAAGTTTGTTGAGCACGATCGTTACCTGTTTAAAAACAATGAGCCCGGAGGCGATACGCTTACCGGGCTGAGAAATTGACCTGACGGATATCTGATGCGCTATTCGCCCATGTATCGTTCAGTGGAATATCAGGCGCTACGGCGCAGCATTCCCTGCTTTTTTAACCACACCAGCAAAATCGAGATTGCCGCAGGCGTAATGCCGGAAATACGCGATGCCTGCCCTATCGAAGACGGCTTATGGTCGTTCAACTTGGCAATGACCTCGTTCGACAGCCCATTCACCTGGCGATAATCAAGCGTAGCAGGCAGCAACGTGTTCTCGTTGCGCTGTTGTTTCTCGATTTCATCCTGCTGGCGCGCGATGTAGCCTTCGTATTTTACCTGAATTTCGACCTGTTCAGCCGCTTGCTTGTCCTCAAGACCCGGCGAGAACGGCGTCATCTGCACCAGCTGTTCGTAGGTCATTTCCGGACGACGGAGCAAATCTTCACCGTTAGCTTCACGGGACAAAGGCGCCGTCAGTCGAGCATTCACTTCCGCAGCGCTTTCCGCCAGCGGATTAACCCAGCTGGTTTTCAGACGCTGACGTTCACGTTCAATGCTCTCAAGCTTCTCGTTGAAACGCGCCCAGCGTTCGTCATCCACCAGACCCAGTTCACGACCTTGTTCGGTCAGGCGCAGATCGGCGTTGTCTTCACGCAGCATCAGGCGGTATTCCGCACGAGAGGTAAACATGCGGTACGGTTCTTTGGTACCGAGAGTACACAGATCGTCTACCAGGACGCCAAGGTAAGCCTGAGAGCGGCCAGGCGCCCACCCCTCTTTCTCGGCGGAGAAACGAGCAGCGTTCAGGCCTGCCAGCAGGCCCTGAGCGGCAGCTTCTTCATAACCGGTGGTGCCGTTAATCTGGCCGGCAAAGAACAGGCCATGGATAAATTTAATTTCCAGCGTCGGTTTCAGGTCGCGCGGGTCAAAGAAATCGTACTCAATAGCGTAGCCAGGGCGAACGATTTTTGCATTTTCCATCCCCTGCATTGAGCGGACGATTTGCATCTGGACATCGAACGGCAGGCTGGTGGAGATGCCATTTGGATAAATTTCGTTGGACGTCAGGCCTTCCGGCTCGAGGAAAATTTGATGCTGGTTACGATCGGCAAAGCGCATGACCTTGTCTTCGATCGAAGGACAGTAGCGGGGACCGATCCCTTCAATCACGCCGGCATACATCGGGCTACGATCGAGGTTATTACGGATCACGTCATGCGTTTTCTCGTTGGTATGCGTGACGTAGCACGGCACCTGACGCGGATGCTGCGAAGCATCTCCCATAAACGAGAAGACCGGCATCGGATTATCGCCGTGCTGCTGTGCCAGAACGCTGAAATCAATCGTCCTCGCGTCGATACGCGGCGGGGTACCGGTTTTCAGGCGGCTGACGCGCAGCGGTAGTTCACGCAAGCGGCGGGACAGCGGGATCGACGGAGGATCGCCTGCACGACCGCCGCTGTAGTTATCCAGGCCGATATGGATCTTACCGTCGAGAAAGGTTCCGACGGTCAGTACCACCGCTTTGGCGCGGAATTTAAGCCCCGTCTGGGTGACGGCGCCAACAACACGATCGTTTTCGACAATCAGATCTTCCACCGCCTGCTGGAAGATCATTAAATTAGGCTGGTTTTCCAGCGCGGTACGTACGGCCTGCCGGTACAGCACACGGTCTGCCTGAGCGCGAGTTGCCCGTACGGCCGGGCCTTTGCTGGCGTTTAGTATCCTAAACTGGATGCCGGCGTGGTCAATTGCCTTCGCCATCAGGCCGCCAAGCGCATCCACTTCTTTTACCAGGTGTCCTTTCCCAATGCCGCCAATCGCCGGGTTGCAGCTCATCTGCCCCAGAGTGTCGATATTGTGTGTCAAAAGCAGAGTCTGTTGACCCATTCGCGCTGCGGCCATCGCGGCCTCAGTGCCTGCATGACCCCCGCCAATGATGATGACGTCAAAAGGATCCTGATAAAACATGGTGGTATGCCTCGCATAAAGCGGTTTGAAAATAGAGTGAAGCCCGGGCCGTGGATTCTACTCAACTTTAGCCTTTCGAGAAAGCGCCGGGATCCTGAGTATTAAAAAGAAGATCTTTTATTTAGAGATCTGTTTTATTGTGATCTCTTATTAGGATCGGCTTGTCTTGTGGATAAGTCAGATCCGCGATTTAAGATCAAACGCTTAAGAAGGATCGCTTTCTGTGAATGATCGGTGATCCTGGTCCGTATAAGCTGGGATCAAAATGAAGGGTTATACACAGCACAAAAATCAGTCAAGGGTTATACTTTGGATAACTACCGGTTGATCCAAGCTTTTAAGCATAGTTATCCACAGAAGAAAGTATGATCTTTACAATTCTCAGAGCAAGTTTTTCCAGGATCCCAGCCAAATCTCGGCCGGATCTTCCGGAATTTCATGTTCGAGAACGTTAATTTTTAGCGTTTCACCGATCTGTTTTGCCCCGCAGGCGTTGAGCGCCGTCTCGAGCTTATCAATTGCTCCGCAGAAGGTATCGTATTCACGGCTACCGATGCCGACTGCGCCAAAACGGACCGCAGAGAGGTCGACCTGCTTCTCCTGAAGCGCTTCATAGAAAGGCAGAAGATTATCGGGAATGTCCCCGGCGCCATGCGTCGAAGAGATAACCAGCCAGATCCCTTCCGCCTGCAGATCGTCGATCAGCGGGCCGTGCTGAATAGTCGTGCTGTGTCCAGCCTCTTCCAGCTTTTCCGCCAGATGTTCTGATACATATTCTGCGCTACCCAGCGTACTGCCGCTGATAAGAGTTATCTCTGCCATGATCGCCCGCTCCACTATTCAGAGTGGCGTATTGTACGCTGTGAGCGAGCTGGGATCTACCTGTGGAAAAATGTGGGATTAAAAAGCCCGATCACGGGCGGATGGTACGCATAATCGGGTTTTGCAGGACGATCAGCGTTTCAGTGGACTGAATTTCATCAATTGTTTGGATCTTGTTGATAAGTACATGCTGGAGCGCATCAATCGATCGGCACATCACCTTTATAAAGATGCTGTAGTGTCCGGTGGTGTAATAGGCTTCAGTAACCTCATCCAGGCTGTTTAGCCTGGCCAGCGCGGAGGGGTAGTCTTTCGCGCTCTTCAGAATGATGCCGATAAAACATCCTACATCGTAACCCAGCTGCTTGGGGCTGACGTCGATGCGTGCGCCGGTAATAATTCCGGCCTGCTTCATTTTCTCTACCCGCACGTGAATGGTCCCCGGGCTGACGCCAAACTGTTTTGCCAGTTCAGCATAGGCGGTGCGCGCGTTGGCCATTAAGGCCTCTAGAATGCCGCGGTCCAGATTGTCGATCTGATAATTTTCCATAGGTTTTTCTTATGAAGTTTGACGAATATTTCTATTTTAGCCTCAAATTTTAATGAATCAAAATCGATGCAGGCTTTTTGTTGTTGGATTATTGAATTGCAGCGCTGTTTTGTTGCTTAATCAATGGCAACAGGACGCAGGAGTTATAAAAAATGAAAACCGCATACATCGCAAAACAACGCCAGATTAGTTTCGTTAAGTCACACTTTTCCCGCCAGCTTGAAGAGAAGCTCGGCCTGATCGAAGTCCAGGCGCCGATCTTAAGCCGCGTGGGCGATGGGACCCAGGATAACCTCTCTGGTTGCGAAAAAGCGGTTCAGGTTAAAGTGAAAACACTGCCAGACGCCCAGTTCGAAGTGGTTCATTCACTGGCGAAGTGGAAGCGTCAAACCCTGGGACAACACGACTTCAGCGCGGGCGAAGGGCTGTACACGCACATGAAGGCCCTTCGCCCCGATGAAGACCGATTAACTCCCATCCACTCCGTTTACGTTGACCAGTGGGACTGGGAGCGCGTAATGGGCGACGGAGAGCGCCACAGCGGCACGCTGAAAGCAACCGTTGAAGCGATCTATGCCGGGATCAAAGCGACCGAAGACGCCGTCAGTAAAGAATTTGGCCTTACGCCTTTCTTGCCGGAGACGATCCAGTTTGTTCACAGCGAGGAGCTTTTAAGCCGCTATCCGGATCTTGATGCCAAGGGCCGCGAGCGGGCGATCGCGAAAGAGCTGGGCGCGGTATTCCTGATCGGTATCGGCGGCAAGCTTTCCGATGGCCAGCGTCACGACGTTCGCGCGCCGGATTACGATGACTGGAGCACGCCTGCCGCTGAAGGCTATGCCGGTCTGAACGGTGATATTCTGGTGTGGAACCCGGTGCTTGAAGATGCATTCGAGCTCTCTTCAATGGGGATCCGCGTCGATGCCGAAGCGCTGAAGCGTCAGCTCGCGATGACCGGCGACGAAGATCGCCTGCAGCTGGAATGGCACCAGGCGCTGCTGCGCGGAGAGATGCCGCAGACGATTGGCGGCGGCATTGGCCAGTCTCGCCTGACGATGCTGCTGCTGCAGCTTGAGCATATCGGCCAGGTGCAGTGCGGCGTGTGGCCAACCCAGGTTCGTCAGAGCGTTGCTGCGCTTCTTTAATCAGTGATTAACGCCGCCAGCGTCTCAGCAGGCGGCTACGCAACCCGGTATCAAAGCGCCAGATATGATCGAATACGCGCATAATGCCGGGCTTGCCGTGTACCGACATCGCCACTGCATGAAAACGATGTTGATGTTTATGCTGTAGCTCTCCCACCTTATTGATCACCTCATCCGGCAAGCGCTGGGCGATAAAATCAGAAATCACCACCGCATCCGCATCGACCCACTGCGGATTCTGCATACGCTCAATCACCGCCCGGAAGCAGCTGGCCAGATCGGTGCCGCCGCGAAAGCGCTGGCTCAAGAAACGAATCGCCTGTTCCAGCCCCTGCGGGCCGGTGAGTTCGTAGTGCACCACTTCGCTGGAAAACAGCATAATGAAGCAGCGGCGGTTATCCGCCAGAGCGACCCGCATCAGCGCCAGACAAAACGCCTTGGCGCACTGTTCATTGAAACCGCCCATTGAGCCGGAAGTATCGACGCAGACGATAAACGGCCCGCGCGGCTGTTCATCAACGTCCTGGCGCGTTACCGGCCGTTCGGTGATCTTTTCCTTCCACGCATCGCCATGTAGTCGATAGGTCAGCAGCTGCTTTTCAACCAGCTTGCGGTAGAACTCAAACTCCAGCTCGGTGATGCCGAGGGTGGCCAGCTCAGGCGGCAGCAGACGTAGAATATCGTCGCTTTGCTGAAGACCGTCGACCTGCTCCGGTACGGTAGCCGGTTCGCGCACCAGGCTGCGGAAGGTCTCCATCGGCGCATCTTTTTTCGGCACCGCTTTCGCTTCACGCGAGCGCCCCAGCTGTTCGGCGAGCTGCATGAGTTCAGGTTGTTGGCTTAAAAAGTCCCCGTAGCGAACG
Organism: Klebsiella sp. CB_Kp196; assembly: GCF_040061575.1. NCBI lineage: Bacteria > Pseudomonadati > Pseudomonadota > Gammaproteobacteria > Enterobacterales > Enterobacteriaceae > Klebsiella > Klebsiella sp. CB_Kp196. Next base: position 12,539 of record NZ_JBEAFH010000050.1, on the reverse strand, counting down.
ATCAGCTGGTAATCGCCTCGCTTCAGCTCTCCGGCGCTCATGTCCCACAGGTGTCCCGCCGCATTATCATTCTCCACCAGCACGGGCTCGAGCTGGCCGCTGAGGGTCATGCGCTCCTGAACTTCGCTCAGCAGCTGATCGCGCTCTTCATCCAGCAGCTGCTGATTAAGAGAGGTTGCCTGCACCACCAGGCTCAGACGCCAGCGCTGAAGGAATAACGTGTGCAGCGCCGGCGTAAAGGTGCTGTTGTTGTCCACCAGCTGCTGCGCCTGGCTGGCAAAAGGGGAGTGCAGCTTATGCAGCTGGCTCAGAATTTGCGGCAGCTGGACGATAAACTGCGAGGTGGAAAGCCGCTGTGATTGCTGATAGCACTGAACTTCCGCATCCAGCTCGGGCGGGACGTTGGTCTCTTTTAGTCGCGATCTGACCGCTTCCCGCCAGCGAGGAATGTCGGCGGCGATAATATTTTTGAGCCGCGGAAATTTTTCAAAGAATACCGCGAGTTGAGGCGCTGCCAGCAGGGCCAGCAGCATCTCATCGATCATGCCCTCTTCGCCGACTGCCAGCATGACATTCAGCATGTCCAGCGTCATGACTGGCGGGCCTGTTTAATCTGCGTTCCCACGTCCTGCAGGCTGGCTTCAATGCGCCCCAGCCACTCGCCGGGAATAAACAGACATTTTTGCTGTTCGCTGAAGCGGTTATGTTGCTGATGCCATTCGTCGTCCAGCGCCTCCAGCTGTTGCCTGATTTCTGCCGGCATATTTTCCCGTGATTCGCTACCGGGCAGGGAGAGTCGCGACCCCTGCAGGCTCACATCGCGCACGACCAGATGCTGGCTGGTATCGACATCCATATTCAGCTGCTGGGCAAAACCAATGCCGTTGAGCTTGCCGCGGATCTCACCCCCTTTCTCCAGCCAGTGAGCAAGCTCTTCACGAACAAACGTAATATGAATCACTTCCAGGTCGTGCAGTTTTAGCGGCTGCTGGAGAAGCAGCGTTAGCGTGGGGTCCTGCACTTCAGCAGGCAGTTCATAATGAGGTTTACGGCTGAACATCCCGCCGAGACGGGTGACTTTTAGCGCGGTCTTATCGCTTTGCTGCTGTTGAAGCTGAATGCGCCGTTGAATAATCGACCCGAGGCGGGTGAGCATCGCCTGCTGCTGCCAGGCGTGGCTGGTCATTAAGGTCTCAATCTGCACGGACATCAGATTCATCGTCTCAATATTGTGCCACAGGCAATCCTTCAGCAGGATCAGGTCTATTGGTGCAATGGTGTCGCGGCCGCTGAAAAAGGCGCTGGCCTGCAGCAGACGAATGGCTTTTTTCCAGCGACGATCTGAGACGTAGGGCGCGTTTGGCAACGTATCCAGCTGCTGGCGCAGCTGGAAAATCAGTTCAAATACGCTGTCCGGTAGCTTCACGCTGCCGATATCCTGCTGCCATTGCAGAAATTCCTCGTCGCTGACCTGCAAACTCGCCGGGACAGGATTACTGTTCTCGTCCTGCTGGCTTATCAGCATTGAGCGGAAGTTCGTTTTATCCTGTACCTTATCCAGCCATAGGCGAATAAGCATACGATCGTATAAGGCTTCCAGACTGTTGTCTGCCTCCGGGAGCTCGTTCGACGCCGCCACCAGCAGGCGCATGGGGATCTTCTCTTCGGTCGCCCCGTTGCGGAAATGGCGTTCGTTTATCGCCGTCAGCAGCGTATTGAGAATCGCCGGGCCCGCTTTCCAGATCTCATCGAGAAAAACAATTTCAGCTTCCGGAAGATAGCCGGCGGTCAAACGTTCGTAGCGCCCTTCATCTTTCAGCGCCTGAATGGAGAGTGGGCCAAAGACCTCTTCCGGCGTGGAGAAACGGGTCATCAGGTATTCAAATGCGCGAGCCTGCTGGAAGGCGAACTTGAGGCGACGGGCAATCAGGCTTTTGGCGATCCCCGGCGGGCCCAGCAGAAAAACGCTCTCGCCGCTGAGGGCGGCAAGCAGGCAAAGGCGTATTGCGTGGCTGCGTTCGAAGAGTCCTTTTTCCAGCGCGGCGCTGAGCCGGGAAATTCTTTCTGCCAGTAAATGTGATTGAGCCATAATAGAGTTGCGTGCTTTTTAGAATGTCGTTGTTAGGTCGAGTATAGATGTTTGATTAGGGGTGGTAATAGCCTGAAGAATCGATTTATTTTCTTTGAGTCAGGTTAAGATGATGTCAGTTAGGGGTACGATTCAGCAAATAATCGTGCATACTGTGCGCTTTTTGTGGGCCAAGGGACTAGGCACACATTTGTTTTATAAACGAAAAGACTAGTCTATGAGCACTGATAATAAGCAATCGCTGCCGGCAATAACGCTGGCGGCAATCGGCGTGGTATACGGCGATATCGGCACCAGTCCACTGTATACACTTCGTGAATGTCTGTCAGGTCAGTTTGGCTTTGGCGTTGAGCGTGATGCTGTTTTTGGCTTCCTGTCGCTCATTTTTTGGCTATTAATTCTTACTGTTTCACTCAAATACATCACCTTCGTGATGCGGGCAGATAACGCCGGTGAAGGCGGGATCCTTACGTTAATGTCGCTGGCGGGGCGAAACACTTCCGCGCGCGCCACGTCCATCCTGGTGATCCTTGGGCTTATCGGCGGCAGCTTCTTTTATGGCGAGGTGGTCATTACCCCTGCCATCTCGGTGATGTCGGCGATAGAAGGTCTGGAAATTATCGCTCCGGACCTGGATACCTGGGTTGTGCCCATATCCATCATTGTCCTGACGCTGCTATTTGCCATTCAAAAGCACGGTACCAGCATGGTGGGTAAGCTGTTCGCGCCGATTATGCTGATCTGGTTCCTGCTGCTGGCGGTACTGGGCGCGCGCAGTATTTTCGCTAACCCTGAAGTGCTGCAGGCGTTGAACCCTTACTGGGCGGTTCATTTCTTCCTCGAATATAAAACCGTCTCGTTTGTGGCGCTGGGGGCGGTGGTGCTGTCGATTACCGGCGTGGAAGCGCTGTATGCCGACATGGGGCATTTCGGCAAATTGCCGATTCGCCTGGCCTGGTTTTCGGTCGTGCTGCCTTCGCTGGTACTGAACTACTTTGGTCAGGGGGCGCTGCTGCTTAAACATCCGGAAGCGATTAAAAACCCGTTCTTTCTGCTGGCGCCGGAGTGGGCGCTGATCCCAATGCTGATCATTGCCGCCCTGGCGACGGTTATCGCTTCCCAGGCGGTTATCTCCGGCGTCTTCTCTCTGACTCGCCAGGCCGTGCGTCTGGGGTACCTGTCGCCGATGCGTATTATTCACACCTCGGAAATGGAGTCCGGGCAGATTTACATCCCGTTTATCAACTGGCTGCTCTATATCTCGGTGGTCATCGTTATTGTTAACTTTGAGCACTCCTCGAATCTGGCGGCGGCATACGGTATTGCGGTGACGGGAACGATGGTGCTGACCACCATTTTGTTCACGACGGTGGCGCGGCAAAACTGGCACTGGAATAAGTTTATTGTGGCGCTGCTGCTGGTTGCCTTTATGTGCATTGATATCCCGCTCTTCTCCGCGAACCTCGATAAAATCGTCTCCGGCGGCTGGCTGCCTCTGACCCTCGGTCTGGTGATGTTTACCATCATGACCACCTGGAAGAGCGAGCGTTTCCGCCTTCTGCGTCGGATGCATGAGCACGGTAATTCTCTGGAGGCGATGATCTCTTCTCTTGAAAAATCGCCGCCGGTTCGCGTGCCGGGTACCGCTGTTTATATGTCCCGGGCGCTGAACGTGATTCCTTTCGCGCTGTTGCACAACCTGAAGCATAACAAGGTGCTGCACGAGCGGGTGATTTTGCTCACGCTGCGTACCGAAGACGCGCCGTACGTACATAACGTTCGTCGCGTACAGATTGAACAGATATCGCCGTCGTTCTGGCGCGTCGTTGCCAGCTACGGCTGGCGCGAAACGCCGAACGTCGAAGAGGTTTTCCACCGCTGCGGGCTGGAAGGCCTGAGCTGCCGGATGATGGAGACCTCCTTCTTTATGTCGCATGAGTCGTTGATCATCGGCAAGCGGCCGTGGTATCTGCGCCTGCGCGGCAAGCTGTATCTGCTGCTGCAGCGCAACGCCCTGCGGGCGCCGGATCAGTTCGAAATCCCGCCTAACCGGGTTATTGAACTCGGCACCCAGGTTGAGATTTGATTCACTAGGGCCCTTCTTAATGAAGGGCTTTTTTGTTTTATCTGCTCGCTTCAGACTTTCTCGCTGCTGCGTTGCGAAACGTTTCGATGACGATCACAATTCTCACATCTGGTGATGGTTTTCTGTTCTCTTATTGCTAATACTTATACCAGCGAAACGTTTCGCTAATGGAGCAAAAGAGAAAATGAAAAAAGGTACCGTCCTCAATGCTGATATCTCGTCGGTCATCTCCCGTCTGGGGCATACCGATACGCTGGTTGTTTGCGACGCTGGTTTACCGGTTCCCCGCAGCAGCGCGCGTATTGATATGGCGTTAACCCACGGGGTTCCCTCCTTTATGCAGGTTCTGGAGGTGGTGACGAGCGAAATGCAGGTTGAAGCGGCTATCCTTGCGGAAGAGATTAAAACCCTTAATCCGCAGCTCCATGCGACGTTGCTCACTCACCTTGAGCAGCTGCAGCAGCACCAGGGAAACACCATTGAAATTCGTTACACCAGTCATGAGCAGTTTAAAAAAGAAACCGCAGACAGTCAGGCGGTGATTCGCAGCGGGGAGTGTTCCCCGTATGCGAACGTTATTCTCTGTGCCGGCGTGACGTTCTGAGGTCGCCGATATGGAAGCCTTATTGCAACTAAAAGGGATCGATAAAGCGTTCCCTGGCGTCAAGGCGCTCTCCGGCGCCTCGCTAAATGTCTATCCAGGTCGCGTGATGGCGCTGGTCGGGGAGAACGGTGCCGGCAAATCTACCATGATGAAGGTGCTGACCGGTATCTACTCCCGCGATGCCGGTTCGCTGCTGTGGTTGGGGAAAGAGACCACTTTCAACGGACCTAAATCTTCTCAGGAAGCCGGAATCGGCATCATTCACCAGGAACTCAACCTGATCCCCCAGCTGACGATCGCCGAGAATATTTTCCTCGGTCGTGAGTTTGTGAATCGCTTTGGCAAAATTGACTGGAAAACGATGTATGCCGAAGCTGACAAGCTATTGGCAAAGCTGAACTTACGCTTCAACAGCCAAAAGCTGGTGGGCGATTTGTCGATCGGCGATCAGCAGATGGTCGAGATCGCTAAAGTGCTGAGCTTTGAGTCGAAGGTCATCATTATGGATGAACCCACCGACGCGCTAACCGACACCGAGACCGAATCCCTGTTCCGCGTGATCCGCGAACTGAAATCGCAGGGGCGCGGTATTGTCTATATCTCTCACCGTATGAAAGAGATCTTCGAAATTTGCGATGACGTCACGGTCTTCCGCGATGGGCAGTTTATCGCCGAGCGCGAAGTGGCCAGCCTGGATGAAGATCTGCTGATTGAGATGATGGTCGGCCGCAAGCTGGAGGATCAGTATCCGCATCTGGACAAAGCCCCGGGCGCGGTTCGCCTTAAGGTCGACAACCTGTGCGGCTCAGGGGTGGAGAACGTCTCCTTTATTCTGCGCCAGGGCGAAATCCTCGGCGTTGCCGGGCTGATGGGCGCCGGACGAACCGAACTGATGAAGGTGCTCTACGGTGCGCTGCCGCGCAGCAGCGGATCGGTTACCCTGGATGGGCATGAGGTCATTACGCGTTCTCCGCAGGATGGCCTGGCCAACGGCATTGTTTATATCTCCGAAGACCGCAAGCGCGATGGTTTAGTGCTCGGCATGTCGGTTAAAGAGAATATGTCGCTCACCGCGCTGCGTTACTTCAGCCGCAGCGGCGGTAGCCTGAAGCATAAAGATGAACAGCAGGCGGTAGGTGATTTTATCCGCCTGTTTAATGTGAAAACGCCGTCGATGGAGCAGGCTATTGGGCTGCTATCGGGCGGTAACCAGCAGAAGGTGGCGATTGCCCGCGGCTTGATGACCCGTCCGAAGGTGCTGATCCTTGATGAACCGACCCGCGGCGTCGACGTCGGGGCGAAGAAAGAGATCTACCAGCTGATTAACCAGTTTAAAGCCGAAGGCCTGAGCATCATTCTGGTCTCTTCGGAGATGCCGGAAGTGCTGGGCATGAGCGATCGCATCATGGTGATGCATGAAGGGCACCTCGGCGGTGAATTCACACGCGAGCAGGCCACCCAGGAAGTATTGATGGCTGCCGCTGTGGGCAAGCTTAACCGTGTGAATCAGGAGTAAAAAAGATGAATAACCCGGCTGTTTCTGGTCGTCGCTACTTCACAAAAGCGTGGCTGATGGAGCAAAAATCGCTGATTGCCCTGCTGGTGCTGATTGCGATTGTCTCGACCATGAGCCCCAACTTTTTTACCGTGAATAACCTGTTCAATATTCTGCAGCAGACTTCAGTTAACGCCATTATGGCGGTCGGGATGACGCTGGTTATCCTGACTTCGGGCATCGACCTGTCCGTCGGCTCCCTGCTGGCGCTGACCGGCGCGGTGGCGGCTTCCATTGTCGGGATTGAGGTCAACGCGCTGGTGGCGGTGGCCGCTGCGCTGGCGTTAGGTGCGGCAATTGGCGCCGTGACCGGCGTGATCGTGGCGAAAGGGCGCGTACAGGCATTTATCGCCACGCTGGTCATGATGCTGCTACTGCGCGGCGTGACGATGGTGTATACCAACGGCAGCCCGGTAAACACCGGCTTTACCGACAACGCCGATCTGTTTGGCTGGTTCGGGATTGGCCGTCCGCTGGGGATCCCAACGCCGGTGTGGATTATGGCGATCGTCTTCCTGGCCGCCTGGTACATGCTGCACCATACCCGCCTGGGTCGTTATATCTACGCGCTCGGCGGCAACGAAGCGGCAACGCGTCTTTCCGGCATCAGCGTGAATAAAGTTAAAATCATCGTCTATTCTTTGTGCGGCATGCTGGCCTCGCTGGCCGGCATTATTGAGGTTGCGCGTCTCTCTTCCGCGCAGCCGACGGCGGGCACCGGATATGAACTGGATGCGATTGCGGCGGTGGTGCTCGGCGGTACCAGCCTTGCGGGCGGTAAAGGCCGTATTGTCGGGACGCTGATTGGCGCGTTGATCCTTGGCTTTCTGAACAACGGACTGAATTTATTAGGCGTTTCATCCTATTACCAGATGATCGTGAAAGCGGTGGTTATTTTGCTGGCGGTACTGGTAGATAACAAGAAGCAGTAACTGATAACTCTACAGGACATCTTAACTATGAATATGAAAAAACTGGCGACCCTGGTCTCTGCTGTAGCGTTAAGTGCGACCGTAAGCGCAAACGCGATGGCAAAAGACACTATCGCTCTGGTTATCTCAACCCTTAACAACCCGTTCTTTGTCTCGCTGAAGGATGGCGCGCAAAAAGAAGCGGACAAACTGGGCTATAACCTGGTGGTTCTGGACTCGCAGAATAACCCGGCCAAAGAGCTGGCTAACGTGCAGGATTTAACCGTTCGTGGTACCAAACTGCTGCTGATCAACCCAACGGATTCCGATGCGGTGGGTAACGCCGTGAAGCTGGCTAACCAGGCTAAAATTCCGGTTATCACCCTCGACCGTCAGGCGTCAAAAGGCGACGTGGTGAGCCATATCGCGTCTGATAATGTGCTGGGCGGTAAGATGGCCGGTGACTATATCGCGAAGAAAGTCGGTGAAAGCGCGAAGATCATTGAACTACAGGGCATTGCCGGGACGTCCGCGGCGCGCGAGCGTGGCGAAGGTTTCCAGCAGGCCGTTGCTGCGCATAAGTTTAACGTTCTGGCCAGCCAGCCGGCAGATTTTGACCGTACCAAGGGCCTGAACGTCATGCAGAACCTGCTGACGGCGCATCCTGATGTACAGGCCGTATTCGCCCAAAACGATGAAATGGCGCTGGGCGCGCTGCGTGCCCTGCAAACGGCAGGCAAATCTGATGTGATGGTTGTTGGATTTGACGGCACTCCGGATGGCGAAAAAGCGGTAAATAGTGGCAAACTGGCAGCGACCATCGCCCAGTTACCGGAACAGATCGGCGTGAAAGGCGTTGAGACAGCCGATAAAGTGCTGAAGGGCGAAAAAGTGGAAACCAGCTATCCGGTTGAGTTGAAACTGGTCATTAAGCAATAATGTGCGATTCGGATCGGCGACGGTCCGAGGGACAACATAATAAAGAAAAGCAGGGCATGCGCCACCGGATTCTGGTGGCGCGCTTTCCGGGAATATTGATTATGAAAACCGCAGGCAAACTTGTCGTCCTTGGCAGTATCAACGCCGATCACATCCTGAATCTTGACGCCTTCCCAACGCCGGGTGAAACCGTTACCGGTCATCACTATCAGGTCGCTTTTGGCGGTAAGGGCGCAAACCAGGCGGTTGCTGCCGGACGCAGCGGAGCCAATATCGCCTTTATCGCCTGTACCGGCGATGATGATATTGGCGAACGCGTTCGTCGTCAGCTGAAAAGCGATAATATCGACGTCGCGCCGATCAGGGCCGTTGCCGGAGAATCAACCGGCGTGGCGCTGATTTTTGTTAACGCTGAAGGTGAGAATACTATCGGTATTCATGCTGGCGCTAACGCCGCGCTCAGCGTGGCTCAGGTTGATGCGGAAAAAGAGCGTATTGCCGGCGCGCAGGCGCTGCTGATGCAGCTGGAATCGCCGCTGGAAAGCGTACTGGCCGCGGCGAAAATCGCTCACCAGAATCAAACCTCAGTTATCCTCAATCCGGCGCCGGCACGTGAACTGCCCGATGAACTGCTCACGCTGGTGGATATCATTACCCCTAACGAGACCGAAGCGGAAAAGCTCACCGGCGTTCGCGTAGAAAGCGACGATGATGCGGCAAAAGCCGCCAAAGTGCTCCATGATAAAGGTATTGGTACGGTGATCATTACGCTTGGCAGCCGTGGCGTTTGGGCCAGCAGCGAAGGTGAAGGTCGTCGGGTTCCCGGTTTTAAAGTGCAGGCGGTTGATACCATCGCCGCTGGCGATACCTTTAATGGTGCGCTGGTCACCGCGCTGCTTGAAGGTAGTGAACTGGCGCAGGCGATTCGTTTTGCCCATGCCGCCGCTGCTATCGCCGTCACCCGCAAAGGGGCTCAGCCCTCCGTGCCCTGGCGAAAAGAAATAGACGAATTTTTACGTCAACAGGGGTAACGATTGGCTACCATGAAGGATGTAGCCCGCATTGCGGGCGTTTCCACTTCGACGGTTTCTCATGTCATCAACAAAGATCGTTTCGTTAGCGAAGCGATTACCGCTAAAGTCGACGCCGCGATTAAGAGCCTGAACTACGCACCGTCCGCGCTGGCGCGCAGCCTCAAATTAAATCAAACCCGCACCATAGGCATGCTCATTACCGCCAGTACCAATCCGTTTTACTCGGAGCTGGTGCGCGGCGTGGAGCGCAGCTGCTTTGAACGGGGTTATAGCCTTGTGCTATGTAATACCGAAGGCGATGAACAGCGGATGAACCGTAATCTGGAGACGCTGATGCAAAAGCGTGTCGATGGTTTACTGCTGCTGTGCACTGAAACGCATCAACCTTCGCCGGAGATTATGCAGCGCTACCCTTCTGTACCGACGGTGATGATGGACTGGGCGCCGTTCGACGGCGATAGCGATCTGATTCAGGATAACTCTCTGCTGGGCGGCGATATGGCGACGCAGTATCTGATCGACCAGGGCTATACGCGGATTGCCTGTATTGCGGGTCCGCTGGATAAAACTCCTGCCCGACTGCGCCTGGAGGGATATCAGGAAGCGATGGCCCGAGCCGGACTCACGGTACCTGAAGGATATGTGATTAGCAGCGATTTTGAGTTTGGCGGCGGTTTCAGCGCCATGCAGAAGCTGCTGATGCTGCCAGCGCTGCCGCAGGCGGTGTTTATCGGTAACGATGCGATGGCGGTAGGCGCCTATCAGGCCCTTTATCAGAGCGGTCTGCGTATCCCACAGGATATGGCGCTGGTAGGCTATGACGACATTGAACTGGCGCGCTATATGACGCCGCCGTTAACCACAATTCATCAACCGAAAGATGAACTGGGCGAGCTGGCCATCGATGTGCTGATTCACCGTATGGCCGACCCGGGACAAAAACAGCAGCGCGTACAGTTAACCCCCGAGCTGGTGGTTCGCGGCTCAGCCTAACGCTTATGCCGCTCCTTAATCAGGTTGCGGCCATCTTTTGCTCTTAATAAGGTAAATACCAGCGCCGATACCACGGTAATAACCCCCATAGTAATAAAGGTGTAGTGAAACTGCTCGATGGTATTTGCGCTATCGAATCCTTCATAAAACCGCAGCACCGCCGCGCTAACGGCGACCCCGAGACTGATCGATAGCTGCTGCGTCACGGCCAACATGCTGTTGCCGCTGCTGGCGTTTTCATCGGTTAAATCGGCGAGCGTGATGGTGTTCATGGAGGTGAACTGGGTGGACATTGCCATTCCCAGAATGAAGAGCGGCAGCAGCAGCATCCAGATCGACATATCCGGCGATTGCAGCGAAAACTGAGCGATCATCAGGCCAATAAATATCGTGACCCCAACCAGCGTTTTACGGTAACCAAACCAGCGAAGAATCTGGGTGACGGTTGATTTCGCAATAATCGAACCAATAGCCGTAGGCGCTATCATGCAGCCGGCGACGATCGCCGGATAACCGAAGCCAACCTGTAACATCAGCGGCATCAGGAACGGAACGCAACCGGTACCCAGGCGCGTGGCCAGGTTTCCCGCAATCCCGACAGAGAAAGTATGCGTCTTGAATAAAGAAAGCGAAATGAGCGGCGTGGGATGGCGGCGAGCGTGACGAATATAGGCCCACAGTAAAACGATGCTCAGGGCGATAACCGCCAGAGCCATCCATGTGGCGACAATTTTCTCGCCAAACAGCTCGATTCCGCTGGAAAACAGAACCAGGCTCAGGCCAAACAGGATAAAACCGAGCGTGTCGAAGCGGCGCCGTGGCGTGGTGAAATCCGGCATATACTTGCGGGCATACACGATCCCGATAATACCGATGGGAATATTAATCAGGAAAATCCAGTGCCAGCTGGCCCAGGTCACCAGTACGCCGCCGAGCACGGGACCGAGGATAGGGCCGACCAGTCCAGGCATCGTGACGAAGTTGAGCACCGGCAGCAGTTCGCTGCGCGGATAGGCGCGCAGTAGCGCCAGCCTGGCTACCGGCATCATCATGGCCCCGCCGATGCCCTGAATGACGCGGAAGATAACCAGTTCCATCAGGGAGTTGGAAAGCGCGCAGGCCAGGGAACCGAGGGTAAACAGGCTGACGGCGATGATAAACACTTTTCGCGTGCCGAAGCGGTCGGCCAGCCAACCGCTGACCGGGATAAGCATGGCCACCGTCAGCGTATAGCTGATAATGGCCGACTGCATCGCTAGCGGTGAACGGTTGAGACTATGGGCGATAGCGGGAAGGGCTGTATTCAGAATGGTGGCGTCGAGCGCCTGCATAAAAAAAGCCATCGCTGCGATCCATGGCAGCCCGGCCATACTGCGGGCTTTCTTTTTGGTCATTCGATACCCTTGCTATTTATCGGAATGGTTGGGAGCGCTCAACAACGCCTGGCAGGCGCTCAGCGCCCGCAAGCCGTCGCTATCCAGAATGGCATCAACGATTGCCTGGTGCAGATCCAGTTTCACCACTTCATTCTGCGTAATCGACGTGAAGTAGGTGTGATAGACCGAATGAAATAAAGAAGCGAAAGAGATCAGGAAAGGGTTGCCGCTCATTTCATATATATGTTCATGCCAGGCCATATCGACTTCAATCCAGCGTTCGCGCTGAAAGTTCCTCTTCAGCTCAACCATCTCCTCCATCAAAGCGTTTAGCTGGGCTTTTTGCTCCGGCGTCCCTGAGGTTGACGCCAGGAAACAGGTTTGAGGTTCCAGACTGCCGCGCATCACGAGGAAATGGCTGACAACATCGGAGAAGTTATCTTCTGTTAACCACCAGGCCAGGAGTTCTTTATCGAGAAAGTTCCAGCTGCTGCGTGGCATCACCCGCGTTCCGATGCGCGGTCGTGGTAAAAGCATGCCTTTTGCCGCTAGCGTCTTCACCGCTTCACGCACGGCGGTGCGGCTCACGCCAAACTGCTCGCCCAGTTCCATCTCGCCTGGAAGGATACTTTCTGGCTGATATTCACCGGTCAAAATTTTTTGAGCCAGCTTCTCCGCTAATACCCAGGAGATATTCTTTTGTGCCGCCAACTGCTGTGCGCTTAAAGACATACGTGCCGTTCCTTTCTCTTTTTTACCTTACCAGTATGCCATCTGGCGGCTTACTTCGTTGGTTAAAACGGCAAAACGCCGGTTTTTTGCTACATTACGCGCCGTAATGATGAAAAAAGAGGCGGTTAAAAAGTTTTTTGCATTTAGCCCTTGTCACTTCGGAATAACTCCCTATAATGCGCCTCCACTGACACGGAACAACGGCTTACAGCCCGCCGGG